>DAJY01000076.1 GCA_002499015.1 Euryarchaeota archaeon UBA242 | reverse complement strand
GCCTCTCCTTCAGCACTTATTTCACTGTCTAGTGAGGCGTTTTGACTCCAAACACCAGCCTCTTCAGCGGCAAATACTTCCTTCATCCCTTTCATGACTACTGCTCTTCTAAATTCATGGTCCTTGATAATTCTCATCTTTCTCCACATGATTATACCAATGATGGCTCCTACGATATACCATGCGTACATCAGTAAAGGTTCAATTACAAACATTTCTTTCAGTGGAGTAACTGTAATGTGAACAACAGCCAAAATAATTGTCGGCAATACAATCATCGCCAAAGAGGTCACTGGTCGCGCTTTCATACTATCACCAAATCTTCTGTAATTCTTTTCTTTCATCAATGTACCCGAAGTATGCGCAATGATTGATTCATCTATCTGATGCTGCTTTTCCTTTACGAATTAGACCATCGATTAATCCGATAGAGAAACTTGTGTGGAGCATGAATAAGCAAATTGGTATACCAATGAGAAGAGAGATTCTCCTATTACGGATTGAACTTCTTAACGCCTCTACCAGTAATACAACTCCATACAAAACTGCAGGAATTATCCAATACTCATTTGAAAGTGCTAATAAGGCAGTTGATAACACTAAACCAAACCAAGGTGCATATTCGCGTAAACTAATTCTTTTCGGATGCCTTAGAACTGTTTTAGTGCGCCAGAAACCGTAACGGTGACCCATTTTCCACCATCGTGTCACCGAGGTTCTTTTTGCCATTGAGACTGTAGTTTCTGGGCATCGCATCAAACAATAACCATGCTCTATCATCCGCATCGACAAATCACTATCCTGACAACTGATAAAATCATCATCCCAACCTCCGACACCTTGTACTGCTGAACGTAGATGCGTTGCAAATGCTGGAATCTTTGTTTTACCAGCAGAACTGAAGTTATCAAATTGACCTCCACCGCTGCCTAATGGAGATGAGAGGGCTCCCTCTACCCAAGATTCAAACATTCCTAAATCTCCTTCCCTAGGCAATACTTTAACGCCTAAAGCACCTAATGGTGCTGAATTATTCTCCTTTATTTGCAAATCATATTTTTGCCATGATTTCATTCGCGTTGAAATATGGTTTTGAGGAACAATACAATGTCCGATTAATTCTATTAAATGAGTAACGCTAGGTGGAATTCGACTTAGTGCAAGGTTTCTAGCGCTTGAAACATGCCTGCCAGGATTATCTATCAATTCAATTTTAGGACCATTGTTTTGTTGTGAGTAAATAATGGCATTTTCTATTTCACTTTGGCTATTATCAGTTGACCCACCATCAAGCACCAGAATAATATGGTCATTTGCTGGATGATCTTGTGCTATTAGTGATTCAAGACATTTACCGATATGTCCCTCTTCATTGAGTACAGGAATGACTGTTGCGATTGTTGGTCCAGCCATCGCAGTCATGAGTGCTGGCCATAGGTGAAAGACTTTGACACTTCGCCCTCAAATCACTACTAAAGGCAAGTTCATCAAGTGGCGTCATGTCGACCAAAACATGTCAGCACCGCTACTCCGATTAACTGGAGTTGGTGAAGGCATAGAGATTTGTATTGAGACTACTCTTTCGGGTGCTGATTCACCTACAAAGATTGCACAAGCAATACTGCAAATATTTCCACAATTTCCAATTCCACAAAACTGCCCCGAACCTGAGCTTGGGAAAGGTTCCAACTATAATTGGAAAGCCACAAAAGTGGACCTTGGACACTATCTAAAATTGCTCCATAATCAGAGAATTTTAGATACTGCATTGGATTCAATGGGTAAGAATTTACAAGGCCGAACTACTTCCTTTGAATTGTCTAGACAAGCCGCAATGGTTGGAAAGATAGCATTCCCCTTAGCAAACGACATCCCTTTGGGTGGCGTGATAACTGTGACACTTACATGTGATGATTTAGGTGATTGGTTGGAGGCTGCGACCTGGCATTCAGGAAGAGACGCTGTTCCTCGTTCAATAGGTGATGAAAAAACAATGGCCGAAGATGGTGAGGCTGCAACTTGGGTTTGATTGCCAAATTGTGACTTTATAACATCAAAGACCATTAGATAATTCCAATCTAGAGCACCTATGCAGGATGCGCAGTGGTTACGTGAAATGCTATCACAAGAACTTGAAGTTCGCCCACCGCGTAGCCTAAAGGCAGAACAAAAATATCTTTCAAGTAATATTATCACCTTGAGAGTTGATGGTTCTCTTATTGGATATACTGATATCCGAGACTATGGTAAAGCAGCAGAAATTACTACATTTATTATCGACCCGAAATTCAGGGGCAAAGGTAATGCTAAGAAATTAGTTCTAAAAGCGATTGAAATTACTCCACATAAAATAATTCTAAGTTGTACCAGGAATCCAAAAATGGCAGCTGTATTGGAAGGTTGTGGATTTGAGATAACACACTGGCCTGGATTGAAGGAATATATTTTATTAACTATTAACACAATAAAAAGAGTCTTCTCAATGATAATAAGATTAGAATTCAAACGGCTATGGGTTCAAGCGAAGGGATTCACCAAATACAAGATATACAAGTTGCAAATAGAATGAGATTCTACTATTATCAACATTCACAACGTTCGTATCGTATAAGAATCTGATCAGCAACAACCATCTTCACGCATCGGCGCAACAACGAAGACGACTCGGTCAACATCGTTAGTATTCTTCAACTTTTCAACAGCCTCTCTAATGGCTTTCGCCTCGCCTTTAATTTGCATGGTATCGACACAGGTATGGCTTTCAGTAAGGCAATTATGATTATAAGAAGAAACCGTGATTGAATGAGAGTGGCGTAATTCAATCAATTTATGCTCAACACCGTGTTGGTAATAAATGACGATTGTGCCCTCCACTTCGATATTATCATCCATTACGCTAAGGTCGCCTCGGCGAGTAGCCTCGGCAAAATGGAGGCTAGCATCTCTTAGGAACATACTTCGATTTGAATATCCAGATTGTTCAATTAAGAAATCCAAGAGTGTTGCAAATTCTGAATCTGTACTGAAGGAAAGGACTCTGCTCATAGTTCGTTGTCAAGCGAGTAATTAATAACATTTGTTAAATACCTATTATCTGACGAATATGTATGGCCAACCCACCGATCATGTATGCATTGATAACTCTCGGCATTGCTCTATTAGGCGGACTGCTCCCCGTTTTATCCAAAGTAAAAGACAACCCTGAACGCTTGAAAACCCTAACTGGCATTGCTGCTGGAATTATTATTGCATCGGCTATGCTGGTCGTGATTCCAGAAGGATATGATTTGGCTACGGCTGAAGAACATGATGCGCATGGCAAAGATGACCAAATTGCAGGTTCAATTGCATTGGTGATGTTGGAGGTTGAACATGGTGATATCAACGGAACTCAAGCAATCGAAGAGATTGAAACAATCGTTGGAGGTCATGAAGCACACGGTGATGAAGAAACTAATGGTGGTGAATCGACAGAAGTGTCTCTCTCAAAATCTGTACTCCATGTCATTGAAGAGGTAGAAAATGGTGATATTAACGCAACAACTGGTTTAGAAGAAATTGAGGTATTAATCACCAGCCATTCGCATGAGGAAGAAGAAGAACACGATTCAGAACTCGATGGTTGGATGTTAGGTGGAGCAATTCTCGGAGGATTTGTTTTGATGCTTCTTCTTGAAGGTTCAGGAATTGGACACGCCGTTCACGAAGAGCACCATGACCATGATGATGAACATGGGCATGATCATGTCCATCACAGCAACAATGGATGGATGATGGTTCTTGGAATGACGCTTCATTCTGCAACCGATGGACTTGCCATTGGTGCGGCCGCTGCTACTGGTAGCGTAACGATTACCGCAACTGTTGCTATGGCTGTGCTAATTCACAAAGCACCAGCTGCATTTAGCCTCGGGGTATTTTCAATGCATGAACGAGAGAAGAGAAACGAATCTATTCTCGACGTGGTCGTATTTTCTCTGGCCACACCGATTATGATGATGATTGCCTTCTACACATTGGCGGATTTGGAAATACAAACCATTGGTTTAGCCATGCTGTTCGCTGCTGGAACTTTCCTATACGTTGCAACGGTTGATACTTTACCTGACATCCACAATCCTGAAACAGGTCGAAAAGCGATGTTATTTGTTTTACTTGGCATCGCATTATTCTC
>DAJY01000016.1 GCA_002499015.1 Euryarchaeota archaeon UBA242 | reverse complement strand
TACCCTCTGCCTAGACGGGTAAGCAAAGGGCCCCCCTCTGATTATTTGACTTTGTTTTATTCATGAAAGACTGAGTACTCTTTACGATTTTTTACTTCAGCCTCAACCACTGTTCCTGATTCTAAGAGGATGTCGAGATGACGTCTAAGTTGCCCTTTTCCCATTTGCAGATCACTACGTAAAGCAGAGAAATGCTTTGGATTGTCCGTCAAATGTTCAACGATTCGCTGTCGAGATTCTTCGCCTTCATGCGTGCTATCCCTCAATATCCGCAAAGGAGAGATTCCCAAACTAAATCCAGTAATCGAATGGACTGAAAGCGCCCCAAGAACGGTAAAGATACCTGCAAAAAGCGGTTGAGCAATCGCATCGATGTACCATTCCCCCAAAATATCAAGATAACCAAGACCCCAAACAATCGAATATGAGGAAACGAGTAATCCTGACGTTGCAAGGAAAACATGAGCATTCTCGGGTTTCCACATCACGGATGCTCGAGCATGCATCAACTTGTATGGGAGTGATTCACTTCTTTTTCGTGCAGATATGTGCATGTACAACCCAATTGTGGTAGCTAAGGCTGACCAGATGATTTGTTCCATGATTATAACTCAGAGAGCGCTTGTATATATTGAGATGGGGATGATTGAGTTTTTCATGCATGATACGATGATTTTTCAAGCAAATCAAAGGGTCAATGCATAAACCCACTGATTCGTTTTGACCTTATCAGAGGGTTCGCAGTGGGTCGAATCACTCGCTACGGTCTGCTTAGGCTTTCAATTGACTCTTTTATTCTCGAATAAATAACCGAATTTGTAATTAATTCGATAAACATAGATTGCTTGAATTGTTATATTGGAATCACGCGGCGAATAAACGGGGAACTGGAAATGCGTCGCGTAATATATACAAAAAGTGGTGGAATGAATTCGATTGACATTGTAGAATCACCTACGCCAAGTCCTGCAAAGGGGGAAGTTCTAATCGAGGTTCACCGAGCTGGAATCAACTTCGCTGATTTGATGATGCGCCAGGGTCTTTATTCACCCGTTCCACCTTACCCATTCACTCCAGGTTACGAAATCTCTGGAGTTGTGAAAGAACTCGGAGAAGGAGTTGATGAAAGTGGATTTGTTATCGGTGACCGCGTAGTAGCAGTATGCGGAATGGGAGGTTATTCTGAGCAAATCGTTTGTCCCGCAGATCGCTGTTTCAAGTTACCAGAAACCATCTCCTTTGACGCAGCAGCGGCATTTCCAGTAACCTACTTGACCGCACATCACATGCTTACTTATCTCGGTAATTTCCAACAAGGGGATTCGATTCTTGTTCATCATGCCGCTGGAGGGGTTGGAACTGCAACCGCTCAACTTGCAAAGGCACTTGGAGCATCCAAAGTGTTTGGAACTGCTTCAACAAATAAGGCTGAATTTGTCAAATCACTCGGCATGCGCTTCATCGATAGAGAGGCAGAAGATTTCGTTGAGGTCTGTAAGCGCGAAACAGATGGAGAAGGAGTTCACCATGCTCTTGACCCAGTTGGAGGCAAACATATGATGCGCTCATACAAGGCACTGCGTTCAGGCGGGCGCCTGTATGCATTCGGTGGCTCTGCTGCAGTAAAGGGCAGTAAACGTTCGATTGTTACAGCATTGCGAATGGTTTGGACAACTCCGAAATTCAACCCATTCAAAATGATGACTTCAAACAAGGCAGTATTCGGAGTTCATATGGGAACTTGGAAGGACGAGGTTGTAGTGAAAAAACAGATATTTTCTTTGGTGGAGATGCTTGAAGATGACCTTATAGCCCCGGTGGTCGACAAGGTGTTTCGTTTTGAAGAAGTGGCAGCAGCACAGCAATATATTCATGACCGCAAAAATCGAGGCAAGGTTCTACTAGACTTTTCACCTCAAAGCAAATGAACTTGCAAATCAGTTGAATAATTGTTCATTCCATGCGGTTATTACGCCTGTAAATGCTGATGCTGCTACTGTTAATGGGCTTGCCAAGTATAATTTTCCTGGCCCAGAACGACCTTGGAAATTACGATTAATCGCTGAAACAGTCACCTGTTCTTGATTGATAGAAACACCAGGTCCTGCGCCAATACAAGCACCACAACCAGGGTCGATCAAATTGATTCCCACGCGTTCAAATAAGGCATGCCAGCCTTTTTGCACAGCCAATTCTTTTACGATTCCCGAGCCATATTGAATATAGAATTCAACCCCATCTTTGACGGTTAAACCAGCATCTTCTGCCGCTTGGCAAACCAAGGCATAGTAAGCAATATCGTCTTCTTTTCCAGCAGTACACGAGCCACCATAAGCGATGTTGATTTCAACTTGTCCAATATCAGTAATATTAGCGCCATTTGTCGGGTCGCTTGGAATCCCCTCGTCAGGATTACCTGGGTGTGCGACCATCGGTACAATTTCTGAGAGGTCGATAACGTGAACTCCACCAGTATACTCTGCACCTTCATCAGGAGCAACTGCACGGCTTTTCATGACATCAATGTCAAGATGTGGTTGACTTTTAAGCATCCACTCATACAGTATGTCATCCGCTTCACATATCCCTGTTATCGCGGAGCATTCCGTAGCCATGTTACAAAGTGTCGCCCTCTCATCAGCTGAGATTGAAGTAAGACCTGAGCCACCAAACTCCATGCTACGGTTAAGAGTTAATTCTTCGCGAGCATGATCGGATAAAATGTAGAGAATAATATCTTTAGCAGTACATCCATTGTTTAAGGTACCCACCAATTCAAATCGGATTGATTCAGGGACTTTTACGAAAGTAAATCCTGCACTAACTAAGTTAGCGTATTCGGTTGAACCAACACCCCAAGTAAGGGCATTGGATGCACCACCCATGCAAGTGTGGGAATCAGTGGCTTGGATGAAATCTGCAACTTCGATAAATTCTTCTCTTGCTACTTGGTGACAAATTCCAGGCGAAACTCCATCCTTAGCCGAATAATCGCGCACACCAGTATGCTGCTGAAATTCAATCTGCAAATCCCGTAGAACCTGAACCTTTGCCATATGTGGGACGAATTTTGGATTATGATGAGCGTAGAGTAAGTGGTCTTCGAAGACTGCAAATTTAGTTGG
>DAJY01000098.1 GCA_002499015.1 Euryarchaeota archaeon UBA242 | reverse complement strand
GACCCAATAATCTTGAGAGCATGGGATCTCAATCATATCTCATTGAATGGTATTATTTTCGCAGCCACAATGCCTGCAAAACCATTGAAGGCAATAGTCCCGCAAGATGGTTGGAAAATATTCAGTGGAGATCTCCAAGGATATGGAGCCGAATTTTCTACGGGTGGGCTACTTAAACAAGGTCAACAATGCCCAATTGACTCACACATCAGCACCCCTCCAAGTCCATTAGATGGTGATTGGATATGGGATATGAGTGTTAGAAAAGAAGGCCAAATTCCAGCGATTGTAAATGACACAAATTTAACACTGATAATGGAAGAAGGTGTAAATGTTAGCTTGTGCCAAAATCAGTTAAATCCAAATCCACAAATATCATTTGCAGTAGAACAAGGACCTGAATTAATCTTAGTCCGTTCAAATATCAGTTATCGCTTGTGGAGTAATATTTGGGCTGCTGCAACAAACGGGAGCCTTATATCGTCGGATAACATGTCCACATTCTCATTTTATAACCCTTCAAACAGTTCTATTCCAGTTATGGTGGCGAATGAGGGCAGTGGCTCTCCGTGGCAAGTAATAAACAGTTCAACATCACTTAATAATGGTATGACCGAATTCAGTTTCATGCCATCAAATAGTACATTTTCTACTATGTGGATAAGTCATCAAGATGGTGGTGTAGTAATTCATCTAGGTAGTTATATCTGAGGTCTGAATATGAGAGTTTCTGTTTTGGGTGTAGGTTCCATCGGGACACTATTCGCAGCACTTTTGTCGCGCACTGAACATGAGATTCATCTTCACGGACGCGGCGAACATATGGCCATGATTGCAAAAAATGGGATTGCTGTAACCGGTGAAGAATCATTTTCTGTAGAAAGTCAAAGATTTGAGTTGACTTTTGATGAAGTTGGAATTCCTAATCATTTTGAGAATAGTGCCGATGTGGTAATAATCACGGGAAAATCCCGTTCCCTTGATAAATTGTGCAACTTGGCTGCTAAATTACTCAAAACAGATGGCATTGCATTCGCTATTACCAATGGATTAGGCAATGTTGAGAGACTTTGCCATCAATTGGGTCTGCATAGGGTCGTATATGCTTCAACAACCCATGGGGCAAACATTGCAACTCCTTCGACAGTTCGCTGGGCAGGTAGGGGTCAATTGCATCTTGCAAATACAGTGGTGTCACAGAATGAAAAATTAAATGGTTTCAAAGATAGTCTCATCGGTAGTGGGATTAATTGTGAAATTGTTGAAGATGGTCGTAGTTTGGTTTGGAATAAAGTATTGATAAACATCGCAATCAATCCCCTAGCAGCAATGGCAGGGGTAGAAAACGGTAAATTATTGGGGGCAGAAATGTTTGCGAATGCCGTATTTACGATGATAGAAGGTGCCAATGTTGCTAGGGCAGAACAGATAGACGTCGGTACAAATCAGCAATTAGAAGATAATTTGCGACAGGTATTACTTTCAACAGCTTCAAACTCCTGTAGTATGCTCGAAGATGTGAAGGCTGGAGCAACTACTGAAATATCAGTTTTAAATCGAGAAATAGTAAATCGGGGAGAAAAACTTGGCATTAGTACTCCATTGAACAATATGCTTGCTTCAATAATTGAACTGATCACTCCTTGACCAGGTCTTGATTGAAATGCAGTCCACAGTTTTCTTTTCTTGCTAAAGCATCTTCAGTAACAAGTTGGCCGACCAATATTAGATTTCTTAGTTCAACAATTGAACGAGTAGGTATTGATTCTCTCCATAATCTATCAACTTCTTGCCCCAGCAACTCTAGTCGCCTCGCAGCCTGATTTAATCTACTAAAGCGTCTTACAATCCCAACTTCTTGTGCCATGATTTGCCTCAATTCATTTTTATCATGAACTACAGGAGTATGCTCGGAAAGATTGTCGAGCCCATCCGCTCTCCAATCTGGTAGTTCATTTTGATGTTTAGTAGGGGGATTTGAGATGAGATATTCGGCTGCCCTTGCAGCATATACTACCGCTTCTAACAAACTGTTAGATGCTAAACGATTTGCACCGTGCATTCCAGTACATGCTACTTCACCAATTGCAAATAATCGAGGAAATACTTCACCATTGCCTTTGACAAAAGGGCGTCCGATATCGTCTACCAGCAAGCCTCCCACCGCATAATGCGCTGCAGGAGAAATTGGCAGAGGGTCATGTCCGAGTTTCAAACCATGCCTTTTCAATCTAGAACTAATAGTTGGGAAATGTGAGTTAAGGAGATTCTCATCAAGGTGCGAAGTAACTAGGAATACATGTGACTTTCCTGTTATTTTCATTTGTCTATCAATCGCTCTAGCAACAATATCACGCGTTGCCATAGAACCCATTTTTGAATATTTCAAAGTGAATGAATATGGCTCCGGAGATATAATTTTCCCATCCACTTTACATTGAGTTTGCCATTTGCTTAATCCTTCTTCATCAAGTATCACACCACCTTCTCCACGCATCGCTTCTGTGATTAGGAATGGTCTATCACTTTTCAATGCTAATGCCGTAGGGTGGAATTGGATATACGCGAGATTTTTCACTGCAGCACCAGCTCTGAAGGCCATTGCCAAACCATCGCCTGTAGCAACGCTTGGGTTGGTTGTATGAGTCCACAATTGCCCGAATCCTCCAGTTGCTAAGATGATGGTGTCAGCATGGACGGTCATCACAGTTTGAGTTGTTTGGTCCAAACACCAAACGCCAGATACTCCTGCTTTAGGGTTTCCATGTTCGTACTGAATAAGGTCAATCGCTAGATTATTTGGCATTAATTCAATATTCTCATGATGCTCAGCAGTTTGACTTAGGGCTCGTTCGATCTCCTTTCCTGTAGCATCCTTTGAGTGCAAAATACGTCTACTCGAGTGCCCGCCCTCTTTGGCCAAATGGAATTTACCATCAACATCTTTTTCAAAATCAACGCCAATGTCTAGCAAGTCTTGTATCCTATCACTCGCTTCATTAATTACGCTATTTACTACTGAAATATCACACTCTCCTCCTCCACTTTCCAAAGTATCTTCAATGTGTGAAGTGAGACCAACTCCATCTGTTTTGTCAAGAATTGCAGCAATGCCTCCTTGAGCCCAATTAGTCGATGAATCAATGGGTCTCTGTTTGGTAATTACTTTGACAAAGTGTCCAGCATTGGCAAGACGAATTGCGCAAAATAATCCCGCAATCCCACTTCCTAGGATGACGATTTGAGAAGCGTCACTCGTCCTCATTAGCATTGCCACAACTTTGCACTTCTTCACGCCATCGGTTGCGATAGCACTATGAGATAGATATGGATAAACAGGTACATGGCGGGGTTGAAGAAGAAGATTGCAACCCTGTTTGGTATTGCAATAATCTCATTTGTAATCTGTAATGTCCAACTCGGTATCATTGCACCAGTTGCAATCGATGGAGCTCCTAATTCCACAATTGCTGTGTTGAAAATGACCGAGCCGCAATGCTCTTTCGATGAGATATCAAGCAGTTTAGAAAGTAGTGGTCAGAGTTATTGCCTAGGCGCTACTGGTGATTGGGGTGGTGCCGATTTCATCATGCTTCTGGAAGGATTGGTAATGGTCATAGCTGGGCGCTTCAAATTACCTAAGGGTGGTGGATGGATGGCTAGGTCTAGAAAACTAGCCATGGTCGCCGGAGGAGTACTATTTGCGCTTGCCATTCTTGACAGGCTACAATTGCTCCCGACACCTGCCAATTCAACCGGTTTAGCGGAACTAATGCCTGTCAATATCTCGCCATGGATGGTGCAAATCGGAATCGCAATATTGGGTGCACTTTTACTGCGTGGGCCGAAATACTGGGAATCTGAAGCGCAACAATCAACGCAGACTTCAATTGAAGGGAGGAGGGTGATTGCCGATAAATTTCGTTCCACTTTCAATCATCAAACAGGGGCAGTAGGTGCTGATGGCATCACTGTATCAAGAATTTCCAATTTGTTGAGACCTGATCACGATTTGGCAATGCGGAAGTCAAGTACTGGAGTCAAGGTATTTGCAACGTGTCCATATTGCTTAGGAACTGGATGTAATAAATGTGCTAACAAAGGCTCACTGTGAGTCTTTCAGAAAATAATAATTTTAATTATTGTACATGCAAAAAGTGCATCTGGCTTTTTCTCTTTAGTATCCAAAACCGCTCTACTGTTCCGTTACAAAGCGATTGTTTAAGACCTGTCGCGATGGGTGACGAGATTAAGGTCGGGGCGAAATTCTCGACAATGAGGGATAGGGATGTATCTTAAAGCACTTGAAGTTTGTAATTTTAAATCGTTTAAAGGCGAAGTAACAGTTCCTTTGGACAGGGGTTTCACGGCTATTACCGGGCCGAATGGTTCTGGTAAATCCAATTGCGGTGATGCGATACAATTTGTATTAGGGCCTCGTTCAAACAAGGTAATTAGGGCTCAGAATTCAAAAGACTTGATTTTTAATGGCGGGAAAAACAACAAACCAGCACGTTCATGTTCGGTCACATTAGTATTTGCCAATCCAACATTATCCAACGGGCGCCGCCGTCTCCCAATCGATTTAGAAGAAGTTCGTTTATCTCGTACTGTTCATTTGACCAAAGCAAATAATGTAGTGACTCAATATCTTCTAGACGGTATTGAGAGTACTCAAAAATCATTCCATCGTCTTCTCGGTGCGGCAAATACTCGCCCAGATGGATATAACATCGTCCTCCAAGGCGATGTGACGAATCTAGCGAAAATGACCTCTAAAGAACGCCGCAAGGTGCTAGATGGCGTTGCCGGTGTCACTTCATATGATGACGAGATAAGAAAGGCAGATAAGCAAAGAGATCAAGTTGAAGGATATATTGAAAGAATCGGTATGCTTGAAGAAGAGCAAAAAGGCCGCCTTAAGGATTTGAAGAAAGAGAAAGACCTTGCGATTAAAGTGCGAGATTTAGTGACAGAACTAACAGAGTCAAGAATTATTTCATACCAGGCCAAATACGCATCACAAAAATCTGAGATCGCTTACCAAGTCAACGAACAGGGTAGATATATTGCAGAATCAAATGACCTTAAAGAAGAAGTAAGGCAAGGGAGCAAAGTCCTCCTTGGTTTAGAGGACAAAATTGGTGATTTACAAAAAGAAATTGATGCTCTAATGGGTGGAGATACCAATGGGCTGCAGCAACAGATTCAGAATCTCCAAGTCACCATTGCCACCAATGGAGATTTGATACAGGATGCTGAAGAAAAAGACGTAGAAGACAAACTTGAATTACAAGAGTTGTTTGATAGTCTCAAGGAAGCAAAAGAGTCCTTAACTACGTTTGCAGAGAGCCTTTCTTCAGCTAGAAGTGATTTAGAAAGTGCAAAAATAGCATTCCAAGAAGCCGAACAAGAAGAGGCAGATGTAAGTACGCTGCTGGAATCATCTGGTGAATCAACAGCCCAATTATCACGTAATCTCTCAAAGGCAACCGAGAAGGTTGAGATATGCCGCAAAGCAATGGCGGATGCTCAAAGTGAGGTTGACCGTACTGCGGCTCAAGCAGAAGTGATCGAAGAGCAATTAGTCGCTGCCCAAGATGCCGCCGAGGAAGCACGAATGGCCTTTGAGGAACTTGAAATAAAGGGCGAAGAATTTGGTGGCGTAGATCCAGAAAAAGATAGAGTGAAACTCGCAACCGAATTACACGCATCACAAAACGCAGAATCGAAATTATCCGAGGAATCACAACTTGTTGAGAATCGGCTTCGTGAAACTGAACGCAAATTGATTAGCGCAAGAAATGAAATGGAATCCAGGACAGGTGCTAAAGGGCTAGCAGGCGGTTCAGCAGCTGTAATCGCAGCAAGAGATAGAGGGGAATTACGCGGTATTATCGGAACAATCGCCGAATTGTGTGCTCCAAAAAACAGTTCTCATGAAGATGCACTATCAGCCGCAATAGGCGGTGGAATGACTTCTGTTGTTGTTGAAAACGATGAAGTTGCAGCAAATGCCATCAAGTGGCTTTCAGAGAAAAGAGCTGGAAGAGCAACATTCCTCCCTCTAAACCGGCTAGCAAATACTAGGGCGGCCGGTAAGGCTGTGATGGTAGCAAGAAAACCAGGTGTGGTTGGATTTGCATACGAATTACTTGATTATGACTCTAGAATCGATATCGCAGTTCGCTTCGCTTTGAGGAACACTCTAATCGTAGATTCAATGTCAACTGCCCGAGCAAATATGGGCGGTGTGAGATTAGTAACACTGCGCGGCGATGTTACCGAAACAGGCGGTGCAATGATCGGCGGTTCTAAGAGAAATATGTCAGTTTCATTCGGAGGCAGAGTGCAAGGTGCAAACGAATTAGAGTCACTAACGGCGGAAGTAGAACGACTAAGATTGATGTCAGAAACGGTAAACGGGGCACTTGTAGATGCTAGGAGGGTACAATCAGAAGTAAGAGCGAAAATCAATATACTCACCGATGGAGAGCATGCTTCAAAGCAACAAGAATGGCGCGCTGAACTAAAACAATCTAGGACCACTCACAACAAGTCTTTGGGGGCAGTTGCCGATATCGAAAGGAAATTAAGTACTTTGCAAAGCCAAGCGAGTCAAACACTCGCTGCATTAGATGTTGCACAAAAACAATTTGAGCAATCTGAAAGTGATAGAACTGTAGAACAAGCAAGTCTAGAAAATGCCAGCCCGGCACATCTCAAGGAAAGATTACACAAGGCGGAAGTCAAGCGATTAGAGGCACAAGGATTGAGGAATAGGGCTCAAGATGCACTTGCTAGCGGTTCAGGTCACAGAGATTTACTCGCTAGTAGAGTTGTCGAATTTGATGGGAGGATTTCTACTATCAAGATTTCGATTGTATCTCGTAGTGAAAAGATAGACTTGATGCAAGCAGCCATAGCAACTGATTCTATAGAACTCGCAGCCAAGGAAATTGAGCGTTCAGAATTCCTTGAAGAAAATCAAGGATTAGAAAATGAGCGGGTTCAATTAGTTGAGGAAAGGGCTTCACTAAGAGCAGATTTGACTCAAAGAGCAAATGATGCAACTTCTCGTACCCAAATGGCCGAAGAGATAGGTCGTTCATTGACACTAAAGCAAGAAACACTGGATGAATTATTGTCTGAAATGTCAGATTCAGATATTGAACCAGCACAAATTGATGTCACCCTACCTAGCGTTGGGGATGCAGAAAAGAAAGTTAGAGGACTTGAGCGTCAACTTGATGGATATGGACCGGTCAATATGCTTGCGATTGAACAATTCGATCATTGTCAAGAAAGACTTGACGAAATGAGAGATGATTTCAAAACATTACAGAGCCGCAGGAAGCATTTATTGGATGTCACAGAGCAATTAGAATCGCAAAGAAAGGAACGCCTGTTAAATGTCCTCGAGAAGGTAAATGAGAATTTCAAGGTTGCATACAATGCTCTAAGCGATGGAGGTCGTGGTGAATTATTCCTTGAGAATCCAAAAGAACCATTCAAAGGTGGCCTAGAGTTATGGGCACAACCACGTGGAAAATCTGCTAAGGTGACACGTCATCAACTATCTGGTGGCGAACAATCAATGGCAGCACTTGCCTTGATTTTCGCAATACAGGATTATGACCCTAGTCCATTCTACTACTTCGATGAAGTTGACCAAAATCTTGACGGGTATAATGCTGAAAGAATTGCTAAGATGTGCAGTGAACGTTCAAAGAGAGCTCAATTCATCATGGTAACGCTGCGCAAGGTATCATTGCGCTTAGCCGACCATCACATCGGAATTACACACGGTGGCGATGGATGTAGTCGTCGTATTGTTGATTTCGATAAGGAAAGAGCATTGGAATTAGGGGCTAGAGCTTGGAAAGAAGCGAATGAAGCATCCGAACAAAACCAATCACGTATCGATGAAGCAGCGGCGGCCTTGTTCGAGATGCCATTAGTACCTGATTCATTGGAAGCTCCTAGTTCACTAGGAGGTATATTGTCATTTTTAAATGATAATTTATTACAAAGCGATGGAGAATCAAGCACTCTTGCATCTTTGAGTGAACGCACTGCCGATATGACTGAAGATATTGAAGAGAGAGTAGAAATCGCTAAGGCAATATTGGCAGAAGAAGATGGCGAGGCTGAAGTTGAGCAAACACAAGTTGTTGGCGAAGAGGAAACCTTGGAGTGAGAATAATGGTGGAACATCAGGCTGTTTTGGATAAATGGTTCCTCAGGCAGGATATCATCGACCAATTACTGGAGTCAGGTGAAGAAAGTAGTGAAGCTCGATCTTTTAGTGACCGTATTATTGATATTGCAAAAACAGAAGAAGCCGAACATCAAAGCCTCGAAGATCCTTTCGATCGTTCTGTAGCGTTAGTTCTATCATTGGTTAGAGAAGAGGGACTAGATGCCTGGAATATCGATTTATCGGCATTCCTGAAAGTATTTACTGAAAGAGTAAAATCGCAAGCATCCGGATTAGATTTACCCGCCTGTGGCCGATTAATCCGTCTTTCGTGGGAAGTTTTGAATCACCAAGCAGCAACATTGTTTGAAAGAGTTCAACGCGCTGATGAAGAAGATGATTGGGATGATGAAATGGAATTCGGCTGGGAAGCAGAATACGATGATGAAGCATTTTTCTTTACCAATGCAGTCCTTGAAGGTGGTGCAGACTCTGTTTTACCTTCATTATTTGACGAGAGAGTTCGTAGGGCGGAAGGACGACCAGTTACTCTTGGTGAATTGTTATCGGCATTCAAGGATGCAGCAGATGATGCAGAAGAATTGAAATTAAGAGAAATCAATCGAATTGCTCACGAAAAAGAATTATCTGAATACTTATCCGATATCGGTGGCAGAATGCACAATGAAGACCTAGAAGGTGATATCGAGCGCTGTTGGAGAGCATTGAGACAAACATGTCTCAAAGCAGGCTCCAATAATGTTCCAGTTGCTGATGTTATGGAGGAATTGAAACTAATCCTGGAGCAAACATATGGTTCAGTGCCAGAAGGGTATCAAGATGAAGCAAAGGTCTCTTCTTTTATTGCAGGTTTATTCCTAACACACCGTGGAATTGCTAGCATTTACCAAGATACTGTTCCAGATGGGGTGATATATCTTGAAGATCTAAGACCAAATAATAACTTTGCTGAGATTATTGAAATGATAAAATCGGAGCAGGAACAAGAATCTATTCGTATCCAAGAACAAGTTACAGGTTCGCAACGCCACGCTGACAACTTAGTGGATAGGGCTAAAAAAATGAAACTGAAGGAAGAAAGGTCGTTGAAAAAGGCGACAGAATTATTACAAACAGAAGAGGCCGTTGAAATTGTATTGGTTCCAGAGCAAGTGCAACATATTATCAATCAAGAAAACGCGGTAGAGTCAAATAAAAATGATTCAAATAATATTGAGGACTCATTGGGTAACCATGAGTGGTTAGTGGAGTAAGGAGTTATTTACATGAGCGAATTACCATTGGAATCATTACTTGAAGCAACATTGTTCGGAGCAGGTCGTTCAATGGCGATTTCAGAATTATCGGAATCATTAGGGTATGATGCCGAAGAGATGATAGATTCTCTTAATTCACTTAGAGCCACCTTGAAACGTCGCAGAGGTGGCGCTCTACAAATAGCAGAAATCGGTGACCGCTGGGCTATTGAAGTCAAACCACAAATTGCAGATCATCTACCTAAAGAAGCAAGAACAGAAATTCCTCAAAAATTACTCAAGGCCGCTGCTCTAATCGCATACCATCAACCTATGGCCCAATCTAGATTAGTTGAGTTGTTGGGGCAAAAAGCATATGATTACGTCCGAGAACTAGCGCAATTGGGAATGGTTGACCGGAGAAAAGATGGAAATACCCGTAGATTGATTACCACTCGAAGATTTTCGGAAACATTTGGTTGCCCATTTACTGAAAGAAAGAAGGTCAAGGCATGGTTTAGGGAGCAGGTTCAATCATCTGGCATGCTAGATGGGATGGTCGGTGCTGAAACACTGCTGGAAGAAGAAGACATTGACTTAACTGTACAATCAACTCTACCCATTTTAGAACAAGCAGAAGAATGAAATTATTCATTTCTTAGTTGTTCAAGTAACTCTTGGACTTTAGTTTGAGTTTTAGGGCCATTGAAAGCCTGTAATCGCTGTGAGATGATTCCGACTTCGTCATCTAAAGCGCCTGCGCTAACCGCCATATTGCGAGAATGTAGTTTCATATGGCCAGATTGAATTCCGCTGGTTGATAGTGCTCTTAGAGCTCCTAAGTTCTGTGCCAATCCAGATGCTGCGATGACACCTGCTAATTCTTGAGCGGAATCAACACCGAGGATCGCCAAATTAGCCCTAGCGACAGGGTGCACCTTAATCGCTCCCCCGACAATCCCTACGGCCATTGGGGTCTCAATAGAGCCCACAAGGTCACCATTCTCATCTTGTACCCATTGTGTCATCGATGAGTAGATTCCTGATCGATGTGATGCCCAAGCATGGCATCCCGCCTCTATTGCTCTCCAATCTTGTCCACAGGCTACAGAAACACTACTGATGGCATTCATCACTCCTTTGTTATGTGTGACTGCCCTAAATGGGTCTGCAATGGCGAAATGATATGCTTCCAATATACCTGTAATGATCTGTAATCCATTTTCTCGAGTTCCATCATCTGATAAATCTTCAGCAGTAAAGGTAGCCTCAACTCTTGCTAAACGATGTGCTGCAAGGTTGGATAGTATCTTCAAGTGGACTCTTCCACCGGTTAGCCTTTCAACTTCTGGGGCAATAAGTTCGGCCATTGTATTGACTGCATTTGCGCCCATAGCATCCCTTGTATCAACTAAAATGTGCAATATTAGCATTGGTCCAGATAGGCTTTCGATCACTCTCAATTCGATTTCTTTGCATCCACCACCTAGTTTGATCATAGTACTCGGCCTGTCGTTACATATTTTCATCAATTCATCTTTGGAATCTTCAAGAATTGAAATCGCTGCTGGAATATCGGTTAAATCTAGAATCTGTAATTGACCAATCATCATTGGGCCGTCATTTTTTGTGCGGAAACCACCTCTAGAAAGGCAACGCTTAGCCATATTGGATGCTGCAGCAACAACACTAGATTCCTCTAAACAGAATGGTATTAGGTAGTGTTTTCCATCGATAACAAAGTTTGTTGCCACTCCGACGGGCAAGGACATAGTTCCAATCACATTCTCGATCATATTGTTGGCAGCATCTTCAGATAACTCGCCATGGGCTGCCAGTGCATCGATTTGTTGTTGGCTGAGACCTGCTGCTTCGGCTACAATTTGCCTACGCTCGGTAACAGATAGCCGGAAAAAACCACTGAGGCGACTATTTTCAACAGACATATCGCTTCCTCTGTGCTGAGCCACTAATCTCAATCACATCAAGACATCGCTTGATTAGACCTGGATGTGTTGTTTTCGTATTTATCAGATATGCTATCGATTAACGCGTTTAACGCTTCACCTAACGCGTTAGTCATGCGTTAGAGTTGCGTTATTTACTCCTGTAAAGACCTCAAATTAGTGCTATGGTGATTTGATTAACATGTGTTAACACGTCTGCGGGGCCTATTGATTAGGTCAAACAATAAATACCCACTTCGAATTGCTCGGAGTATGCGGATAGAAGGTAAAGAGATAGAACTCCCTCTCTTATTCCACAATCCATTTTCTACATCACCCCTAGAAGAAGGCCAAAAAAGCCTCTTAGTAGGGCGTAATGAAGTATTTGATAGTCTAGCCCAACACATCCATTTCTGTTCAACTAGGCGTATTTTGATGGTTGGTAGTGTCGGTTCTGGCCGTACTTCATTGTTGAGATGCTTAGGAAAGGAGGCACCACTTTCGCTACACTTAGACCATATTCATGCATCTGCTCCCGCTAAAAGTCTGTTGGAATCATTATATTTGGGGCTAGTTGGCCCGAATATTCCTTCACATTATTCGGCGATTGTTTCGGAAATGGTTGAAACTAGTAAATCCTTCACTGGTAAACTGCCACTGGTGGTAATCGATGTACCCACGGTTGATTCCGCAGTTCTAAATGTGGCACTAAGAGATACTTTACCTGTTATTGAACGATTACAGGTTTTGATGGTGGTGGTGTTGGATCATAAACAAAAAGCGCATTTACCAGAAGCGGTATTGAATAGATTTGACATGGTGAACACGCTGAATCCACTAAGTGTTGAGTCTATTCAAGAAATGGTAAATCTGAGAATACGTTCGGCTTGTAGTACTCAGTACTCATTTCCAAAAGAGGATGCTGAGCACCTATTATCCATGACCGACGGCCTTCCTGCCTCGATTGTCAGGGTGATGAGGGACGCAGTAGACAACAACCGGATGACTCAAAACCAAGTGGCTCAAGATAATATAAATCACATTTCACGTGACAGAAAGGGATTCGATACTAGTGCAATACTCCCTACACAACAACCAGAAGCATCTACAACAGGCATTTTCACCTCTATGCGTGACTTATCTGCCAATGATTTGATGCCAGAGCCGAGTATTGAGGGAAATAGTGATGATGCCAAATTAGACGCCTCTGCGGCAGATAATGACCAACCTGATATTTTTGGTAGATTAATAGGTGAACTAGGAGAGGAATACATCGAATCGATTGAAAAATCAATAGATCCTTCAGAAGATGCCGGCGTAGAGGTCATGGATGCTTCCACTCCTTGGCAATCTAGACCCCAAAACGATGAACTGAACTCAGAAACAACGCAAGATGATAATTTCCAAGAAATACATGGTCCAGGCGGTTCACTTTCTGGATTTGATTTAGATTTAGATGATTTAGGCAGTTCAAAGGATAACGACGCCCCTCTAAAGGAAACACCATTTGATGTTTATGATAGTGATGAAATCAACAATGAAACTACTAAGCCAATACCAGTTGAAATGACAGGAATGTTTGGCTCATTGGTCAGAAGAATGAGAGAGGCGCCAGACAAATACCCTCAAAACCCGGATGATTATGAACAATCAGCAGTTGTAAAAGGGGCAGAATTGTGGGTGGCCAAAGATTCTAACCTAATCGATGAATCAAGCGATGAAGGATTGGAAGGAGATGGTACTGCGATGCTGCATGACGAAACAGGTTACATGGATGACGATGTTGATGGTCCAATAGAAGCCGAAAACAGTTATTATAGCGATGAAAGTAATTACCAAGATACGGAACACTCGGTATCAAATTCTGAATTTGTGTCAAAAGGTGACATGAAAACATTCTCAAATCTAGTCAATGCACTTCAAACCGCTTTGCTAGCACCACAAAAGCAAGATGGCACGATTGATCGAAGAAGATTGATAGATGCACTTACGAGTTTGAGGCAACCAAAGATGGGAGAAAGAATCGACCATCCATTAAACACGAGCGTATTATCTAATTTATCACCTCATGAGGCAGTTGTTGTTGCAACCGCTAATGAAAGAAAATATTCTCCATCAGACCAAGAACTATTACAAGAATTAAACATAAAAAGAGCTAGACTGTCTCAAATAAGTAATCGCTTACATAAGGGCGGAGTTCTAAACGCTCGTAAAGTTGGAAAAAGCCGACTGTTCACATTAACTCAATCTGCAAGAGCCCAATTGACCGCATGGAATCTGATGGGGGGTGAGTTCTAATGGCTTGGGAAATCACTTGGTCCAAACAAACACCAAGCATTATTTCGACCATTGCAGCAAGCGAAGGCGGATTAGTTGTTAGTAGCGGATTAAACTTATCTTTCTATGAGCATGATGGCAGTGAAAGATGGTCAGTCGTTATGCCATTCAAAGTTCATGCAATTGATAGTGGGCAAGGTCTTCTTGGAGTATTAGCAGCACATGGGTTCTATGTTATGTCGACTAGGGATGGTTCATTACTCCACGAAGGCCGAAGTAGTCCTGGAGGATTTACTCGAATAAAAGCGAGGCCTGGTGGAGGTTGGGTCTTATCTGGTAGAGATGGAAACATGCATCTTTTCTCTCAGGAGGGAAGAGGAATTCGTCGTATGGACAGTGGAATGGTCAGGAGATTAATTGGTTGGCTGGATAGAGAGCATTTGATGTGGCAGGCAAGCGATGGAAGGGTTTGGTGCGGTAGATTGACCGGTTCAGATAAGAAAAGGTGTCTTGAAGACAGAATTTGGAGTTGGTCAAGTGAATTAGTAAATGGCAGAATCATATTACAATCGAGCGATGGTAGTTTGTGGCAAGGTATTCCTCATCCATTCGGATGGGATGATTTGATCCGACTTGAACAAGACTCAATTGAAGCCATGGAAGGAATAAACAGTGCTGATGGTTGGTGGGTATTGGGCATTGAAGGGCGCCTCTATCACATATCAAGGACATTGGAAGAAGATGTTGAAACCCTTGGTGATTCTATGGACTTAGGAGACCTACTCGTTGGCCTTACAGCAGATTCAATGGTCACAGCAACACGTTCAGGGTTAATTCGTAAATGGTCTGCACCGCATCTAGCACAGTCCGAGCGAAAAGGACGATTTAAGGCTGCAGCAGAGGCGGCAATGGCAAGAAACTGGGATGAAAGAAAGGACTTATTCATCCGAGCTCAAAATGCAGAAGATGAAGGGAAATTATCGATAGCAGTGGAACTGTATGGTGCTCTTGGGCGTAAAGAAGATGTTCGGCGCCTATTAAAAAGGCAAAAGGAGGGTGGAGAATGAGTGATGAACTTATTGAACTCACGGAAGAAAGGGTATTGCATTATCTTGATATTACAAAAAGAGCAAGGAAAAAAGCAACCCCTATCTATCCTGAAGGTAGTGACCAATCTGCACAATTAGCGATAATGATGAGGATGGCAGACGATTATTCCTCAGATGCGCATCATTTTTTGAATATTGGAGATCGAGTAAGAGCCTTTGGAGCAATAAATTATGCTCATGCTTGGATAGATGCAGCGATAAAATTAAGATTATTAGACGGGCATGGCGATGATGTCTTATTCACCCTGCCTTAACACTAAATCTTCAAGCATTCCTGTAAAGATGTAGGTATGCCAAGCACTTAGCAATATTGCTCTTGAAACCTAGGTTAATCACATTGGGAAGTGGTTATTGAACCGGTTCGGATCTAATCCCATTTACCTCCAGTAAATTGAAAGAGTCTTCCATAAACGCATGCTATTATTTTGATATATCAATCAGTTACCCTCAATAATTGAATCACGTCGCTTTCAATTTTTAATTTAGGCATGGGCTTAGATCATGTTCAATCTCTTATTTTTTGCAACTTCTATTACAGAAATTCCCGCTTCAAAAAGTCGACGCTTCAATTCTCTGTCTACGGTTAAAACAGGAATGCCTTCATTCTTTGCGAATGCGAATATTTGGTCATCAGGATGGTTCCCAGAATCTTCAGGTGCATCGATCATTATTGTTTTTGCCTTCAATAATGGCAGCAATAGTGACTTTTTCTTAGAGCGCTGGGAATTAACCTTGTCTAATTCCTTATCAACATCAGGTAATAATAGAAGTTGACTCGGTCCCACTAACTGCATCAATGCTCCATCAATATTGATACCAGCATCAATCACAGCAACCCAGCCGCACGCATCAACAATTATTCTCTGCACATTTCACTGCTGAACAGCAATCTTTGATGAAATGTGCGTTTGTTGGCACGGTTATTGTATCGTTCCGTAGCCAATTAGTCTCCAGCGTGAACCGACACGGCGGGACAAAGAAACTCTTTGACCTACATCAGCACAAATTGGAAGTCTTAATTCAAGACCAGTACGTGTTTTCTCAGCATTCTTAGTTACTCCAACCGATGTTGCAGTAGCGACATTTAGCATCAACATTTCGTTATTGCGTAGTGGCTGTATCTTCTCAGGTTTTTCACCTTCTCCAGCCACCATAGTATCCATTAGATTAACAGAAATCTCGATTCTGTAGCGTACTTCAGGTAAATCTCCCTTCTTGGCAACGACTTGTCCGCTCAAATTATCAGCAGTTGTGATACTCGGGTCTAGTTTAGTTGCCATACCACACAGGCCGCCAGCATGCATAGTTTTCAAATTCAATCCACCACCTTGCATACTGCTAATAACCGCTTCAATCGGTTCCCATGTAGATTTGTTACCCTTCTCAATTTTACGCCCGGGTCCAATTATTACTTCATCACCTTCATTGAATTCACCTTCAACTATACTTCCTCCAATAACTCCGCCTTGTAGTTTACTTGGGCGTGTTCCAGGTCGGTTGATGTCAAAAGAGCGTGCTACATACATGATAGAACGCTTGTCCTTTGAACGGTCAGGAGTTGGAATTGTTTGTTCAATAGCATCGATTAGGATATCAAGATTGACATCATGATGGGCTGAAACAGGAATTACAGGGGCGTTTTCTGCAATTGTACCTTTCAAAAAAGACTTAACTTCTTGGTAAGACTCTAATGCACGTTCTTTACTTACTAAATCAATTTTATTTTGAACGATAACAATATTTTCAATCCCTGCGATTTCCAAAGCCATTAGATGTTCCCTGGTTTGAGGCTGCGGACATGTCTCATTAGCAGCAACCATCAACAGTGCTCCATCCATAATAGATGCTCCAGTGATCATTATTGCCATCAAAGTCTCGTGACCAGGTGCATCCACGAAGGAAACAACTCTTTGTAGTTCATTTTCAATATCATCTCCGCCATCAGGCCTTCGACCTGTTGCGTAGTATTGTCCTTCTTTGGTTTTGTAGAATGCTGTGTCAGCATATCCTAACTTTATTGAAATACCGCGCTTTCTTTCTTCTGAATGGGTATCGGTCCAAACTCCAGAAAGAGCTTGAGTTAGAGTTGTTTTTCCATGGTCAACATGACCTACAAGACCAATGTTGATTTCAGGTTGAGAAGGAAGCGTTCTTGCCATTCTTCCCTACTCCTCAATTCACGAAATCCCTCTCGGGTTTCACTCCGCTGCTTCTTCGCTTCCAGAAGAAGTTATGTCAGCAAGGCTCTTATTACCTGCTTCAGTTACTTTCAAATTGATTTGACGAGTGTCCTGGGTGATAGTGTTACCGCGGAAGTTTCTACGCTTGCGTAGTCCGTCTAATTTGTAGCGAAAACGCTTCTTTTCCCCACCTTTGCTCTTGAATACTAGGGAGTGGCCCTTGAATCCAGTGGATGCAGTGACCAGAATTGCTTGGCGGGAACCGCCTTCAAGGTCACGGCGAAGAGGGGTTCCAGTTTTATCTGAACCACCAGTGATTTGTAATTTGAAACCGGAAAGAATTTTTTCTCCCTCTCCAACGAAAATACCGTCGACGATATCTCCAATTTTTCTGCCCAATAATTGAGCATGATTATTTCCACTAATTTTCAATGAATAAGACCTGCCACCGTTAGCAGGATCTGTATCATTGACTACGGCGACGAATTCTCCTTTTTGTCCAACTGCCATATTCACACCACTTAGAATAACTCGCCGACAAGAGACCCATATTTAGGCTAACCGCATAGGCATGGCAGTACATTTAGCGTCGTAGTCGCTTAGGAAGTAGCAATTCAAGGCGACTTGAGAGGTCCGCTGGTAGGTGATGTGGCATGCTCAAATGGGTTGTCCTACCCCTTCCATCGCTAATGTTTGAAACCTTAGAATCAATCAACTGCTGCTGTTCTAGATACTTTATATATTTCCAAATCGTTGTGTGACTCTTTTGTTTCTGATCGTATTCTTCGCAGACTACAGCATAGAGAGATTCAACATCTCCCATCGACATAGTCTCTTCAGTTTTTAATCTCCTGCACAATGCTAGAAGAACCAACATTTGGTGTGCCGAAAGGTCATCAACAACTTCTAACTTGACTCCTATTTGCAACGCGACACCATCGTTTGGCTCATGAATATCTTCAACCAGTATCTCTCTTACACTTTGCGCATCCTGCCTAAATTCACAACGTTCCACCGCTGCAGAAAGTAGTTCAATTCCTCTTCTAGCATCACCACTTGGGCCAGCCTTTTCTGCGATTAGTCGGATAATCTTAGGCGAAAAAGTCCCACCTACTAAGGAGTATTGTGCACGCTGGTTGATAATCTGTTCAATTCCATCAACTGTATATGGTGGGATCATGATATGATTTGTACTACCCATCCTCGATATTACAGCTGTTTCTAACAGGTCTAGTACCTGCTCTTGGCTGATTATAATCAAAGATAATGTGCCCTTTCCAGATTGGTCCTCATCAATTCTTAGAAGTTGGTAAAGAAGGTCGTCACCAGAGCGTCTCAACATGTGGTCAACCTCATCTAGTACAACGATTAAGTGAGCAGAATCCCTTCGAACCAATTTTCGTAGGCTAATCAACAATTCTCCCATAGAAAGGCCTCTATCTGGGTGGCCAGGGTCTAATTTGTGAAGAATACGTTGGACTACTCGCATGCTAGTGGATGCGTTCCTGCAATTTATTTGAACATACTTTATTTGCCTTTTATTTACTAAATGTCGTTGAATATCTCTACAAAATGTTCCGGCTAAAACTGTTTTACCACAGCCCACGGGGCCAGTAATAACTGCACGTCCAGTCCCATCAGGATGTGATAAGGTTGAAAACTTACTCGCTAATTGCTTCTGAATGTCATCTCTGCCGACTAATTCATCTGGCATGTAGTCAAAATCTAGACCCTCTGGATTGGCTAGGACGAAACCCGCTCCAATTCGGTCAAGGTAGTTACTCATAACAAGGGAAGGCTCTCGTCAACCGTTATTGAACATAGGGGCAGTTGAAGCAAGGGAAAAAGCAAATTGCTTTGAATTCTATTTTTTTCAACTCAAGGAATTTCGTCAAATTGGTAACCGAGTTCCCATTGCTTTTCACCAAGTACGACCTCTAACTCAAACGGAGTTAGTAATGGCTTTTTATAGCGTACTGCATCATCTATAGCGATTCTTGGGCATGCAGTATTAACAAATGCATCAACTGGATAGAAGTCTATCAATTCTGGGCTGACATGTTCCAATGCCATCAAGTAACCTTTCTTACCATGCTTCTCTAGCATTCTTTTCATCCTTAGGGCAAGAGTGCGACGCATCTGACCAGGTTTTTCACCTATGAGGATTCCAAAACTTTGTGCGTTATCACAGGCCATAATTAGTCCAAAGCGTTGTCTTAGTATTCTCTCAACACTTAGAAGAGACATTTCTTTTGCCTCCCCACTATATGGGTCTAACATTGCAAGAGGTTTTCCAGTGTGTAATACTAATCCGATCGGATGGAAATCACCGCTGCCTAGGAATAAGTAATGTCCAATATCATCTTGGTCACCTGAATAATTACACCCTAGAACCTGTCCTGGGAAGGATAGGCGAGCCCCACCTAATGGAATTATTACATCATAACCTGCTTTCTCTAAACGGACCTGGAACTCTGGCAATAAATGCAAGTGTTGAATTGCACCAACCAATCCCAATTTTGTACCTGTGAGGGGTGATAGGCGGCCAACTGCATCTAAAAACTTCTCTTGAGCATCTTCTGTACTGAGTTCAACAGGGTTTTCTTGGTCTAGGAGACGTTTCTTTGCCATTGCTAGGTGATTTTCTAGGAACGGTATCACTGGAGTTAATTCAGGGTCTCCATCATATGTGACATTAATAAATAATGTTGGCATACCAGATTCAATATTCATTTGGCTATGACCCATATGCGCTACCATCTCAACACCCATATTCTTCATCTTGTCATGAACAAGGTCACAGGCACCGTAACATGGGTCTGCTGCAAGTATTACCTTTGCACTTGTTTCAGTTTCAATTTGATCCATCATTTCTAAGGCTTGCATTTTCAATCCTTCCGGAAGTTGAAGAGCAATTAATCGATGATCACTGGTACGGATTCTTTCCATTAACTCAGTCAGTTCGAAATTGTGATGGTCTAAGTCCATGATGTTCCCTATTTGCAGGGGGGTAATGACCACCTTCATCAAAGGATGCTTTTTTGAAAAGGTTAATTCAGTCAAGAATTACAACCTTTGCTCCGTCCATTTCAAGGCGAACTAAAGATTCAATTTTGATGTTCGGATAATCGGTTTGAAGTAATTTCAAACCAGACCCCTTTTCTACAACGGTTATGATGTGCATTATTTCCGCACCAGTTTTTTCAATTCCTTTGATAATCGCCCGAATAGTCCCTCCGGTTGATAAAACATCATCGACAATGACGACTCTCTCTCCTGACTTGACATCATTTAGGAACATTTCACCCTTTGAATATCCAGTCGATTGATCTATTACTACTTCTCCTTCAAGACCGTATGATCTTTTCCTTACCACAACTAATGGTTTTCCTGAACTTATGCTCAATGGAGCGGTAAGGGGCAAACCCATAGCCTCTATACCAATAATCAAATCCACATTATTCCAATCTATCGCTTCTAAGCACAAATCTGTAACTGCGGATAGGACTTCAGGGTCTAATCTAGGAACTCCGTCTGTAAGTGGGTGAATGAAATATGGGTAATCGCCTTTCCAAATAACTGGTGCATTCTGCAAACTGCTTCGGAGTCGTTGCATTGCATCCGCCATATTGAATGCCCACTGATGGTAGGGTATCACCTTTGTCTCAAAGTTCAGAAATATATTCAATGTATTCGTCTGGTTCCAAGAGTGTTTCTAAATCAATCTCGTGAGGTTCGAGTAGGATAATCCATCCTTGGTCATATGGAGATTCGTTCACAATATCTGGATTGATTTCTACTTCACCATTTACTTCGGCGATTTGTCCAGAGAACGGTGATGGGAATGAAAGTTTTTCATCCGTGGTCCAAATTGAGAACATATCAGCCCCAAATTCTTCTACTTCCAATCCGGTTTGTGGTAATACGACTCGTAAAACGTCACCGTGTTCAATAGCCAAATATTCGCTGACACCAATCATCAGTCTTTCGTCCTTTTCTTGATACCAAAGGTGGTTAGTAGAGTATTTTCTATTATGTGCGATGCTAAATTCAACAATATCGTCATCCATTCTGCATTCTCCTTGAAACCGCCCACTAATTCTCATATATCAACACATGGATGAATCGCATTTTAATTAATCGTGCAAACGGATTAAGAAAGCCGGCCCTTTGGCATTGACGGGTAGGGTTATGGATTTCGCGCAAACCGATGAACAGGAGATGATTAGGGACTTAGTTCGCGACTTTGCAGAGACTGTATTGGCGCCCACGGTTAGTCACCGAGACCAAAACCAAATCGCCCCGAGCGAAGAGTGGAAACAATTCCTAGAATACGGCCTCCAAGGTGTAACTGTTCCAGAGGAATATGGAGGTTCACCGGTTGACGATGTATCAGAATCAATAATAATTGAAGAATTGGCTAGAGTCGACCCTTCTTTTGCAGTAATGTACTGTGTTCATGTAGGGTTATGCTGTAAAACCATTGCATTACATGGCAACGAACATCAGAAGAAGAAGTATCTGCCACGATTAGCCGAAGGTGAAGTTGGAGCATATTCATTGAGCGAAGCTGGTGCTGGCACCGATGCTGCAGCAATGACATGCAAAGCAAAGTTGAGTGATGACGGTACTCATTACATTTTAAACGGAGAGAAAATGTGGGTGACAAATGGAGTTCAAGCAAAAATTATTGTATTGTTTGCAAAAGATGTTGACCATTCTGATTACGGCGTAAAGAGGCACGGTGGAACTACTGCATTCATCGTAGAGTCAAGTTTTGAAGGTTTTTCCGTCGGAAAGAAGGAGGACAAGTTGGGGATTAGGAGTTCGGATACTTGCACTCTCATTTTACAGGATTGCAAAGTTCCGATTGAAAATGTGATAAATCAGGTAGGAAATGGTTTTCCTATTGCCATGAACGCATTAGATAATAGCCGAATTGGTATTGCAGCACAAGCATTAGGTATATCTCAAGGCGCATTCGAATCCGCATTAAAGTATGCACATGAAAGAGAAGCATTTGGCAAACCAATCGCTCACCATCAAATGATAATGGCATATTTGGCGGATATGGCTACCAGGATAGATGCTTCGCGATTATTGGTTTACAAAGCAAGTTGGGCTAAACAACAGCATTACGAAAATGGTGGGCCAAGACATTCTAAGGAAGCGAGCATGGCAAAACTCTTCGCAGGCGATACAGCAATGTGGGTTAGTGAACGAGCGATTCAAGTCTTAGGTGGATATGGATACACCAAAGAATTCCCAGTTGAAAGATTCTTTAGAGATGCTAAAATAACTCAAATATATGAAGGGACACAAGAAGTACAACGTATTGTGATCGCTCGTGCATTACTTTGAATTAGGCTTTTTTGGCATCTGTTCCAGCAAACTTTGCTATTTTCAAACCGCTTGACCAAGAAATTACTTTCGCCTCTGCCACAACGGTATCTCCTTTCAAAAACTTCGTAACTACATCATTTTCACTCTTAGGAAGCATTATCAGCACCTTGTATGGTCCGCCATCAAGTATTCCCAGAATCGAATGTCCTCCGCGATAGTGGTCGGTTACCATCATAGTTCTTTCAATTCTTTCGACCTTAATGGTACAAATACTACTCTTGGCTTTTGCAATAATTACTCTTTCTTCAGATGACAATCGCGAAGAATACAATTCTTTGATAAGTTTCTCATTATTAGTATTTACATTTTCATCTAAAATCACGCTTGAAGAATCTTCAACATTCATAGTTTCTGCAATAGGAATTGGACTTTCAACGACTTGCTGTAGAGGTGTTTCTTCCTCCGTATTGTCAATTTCTTCAAAGGTCTCATCAATATCAGGTATTTCTTCTACTACTGTAACTACAGGGGCCTCCGGGGGGGAGGGTTCTGGTGTAACGACATTATTTTCGAAGCCCATTTCTTCTAAGAACGCCCACCATTCTTCAACGGTGACTACACCATCTTGATTTGCATCTAATATCTCAAAGATTGTGGTGACGACCCACGGAGGAGGCGGGGTTCCAGTCATTTTGACAATTAAGAGCATTATTTCTGATTGTGTAATGATTCCATCAGCATCAGAATCAAGCATTTGTGTTAGTTGTGGAACTGAATAGCCAGCTTGAATTAGCGATTGTCCGAAATTTTTCCTCATCATTTCTACCATGGGGTTATTAGAGGCCTTTCGTTCAATTTTGTCCACAACCGATGATGAAGCATTTGCAATTTTATTCCTTGCATTTTGGGTTGCTTTTTGTTGTAATTCTTCTTTTGAATTATTAATCTGAGTTGCAACTCCAACAGTACCCGCCGCAGCGACTGCAGTAGCCACATCGCCTTTGGAAAAAGACTGGCACCAAGCCAAAATAGATTGATTAGACTCTAAAAGGGATAGCGTTTGCATCCTATTTGAAGGATTTATTTTGATGCCATATTGGGCAGCAATAACTCCAAGTTGGCTGTCGGATAAGGCAGATAATTGTCCTTTGCTTTTAGCAAAAGAGTTTTCAATTTCAGCCTTTATGGCTTGTAATTCGCTATAACTCATATCACTCATTGAAAAAACCCGTTGATATTTTTAGTTTGAAAGGACTTTGTTCATTATCTTGTTGGTATTGAGAATTAGATAAAACAAATTAATAATAATTATCAAAATACACTTCGTAGGTTCTTACTTTTATGGGAATTGTACCTTGGGCCACTCATTTCCGTCACTATTTTGCCACACAATCGTAGATAATATTTGAATCATTTCTTGTTCCGATTGAATGTCTCTCTCAATTTGAATACGATGCAGCCATGATTTCAAATTACCCAATTTAGGTCCACGGGCAATAGCGGTCAAATTCATCAACTGATTTCCATCTAATATTGATTTGCCAGAAAATTTTAGTAGCGGTAATTCAGAAGATTTATTAATTAATTGTTCAATTTCTTGTAGACTGCATCCATCCATAGATCCTTGTGGTAGGCGAATTGAGAATTTTTTTATTAGGTATTCTAGTTGTAAGTGAGTCGCTGCTTCTTCACCCAGTACATAGCGATGCACTCTTATTTCACCAATAACATTGTTTGGAACATAGCCCATGCGAGAAACAATTCCAATTACAGAATCTCGTTCAAACTTAGATACTTTCAAATTATTCAGCAAGTCTGGTATTTGATCTCTATCAGTTTCACTGAGTAGAATTGAAAATACCGCTAAATAATCAGTCTCATTTAGTGTAAATTCAGAAATGGCTTCAAAAATTGGACTTGCTAGGTTCCATTTAGTATTCAACACGATCTTTAGAACTTCATCCTTGAGCATTAAAGCAAGCACAATAGATACATTTTTCCCTGAAAGAATCTTCCTAAATTCACTCCAAATCCGTTCTGGTGCAACATTTAATAGCATTCTTCTTTTTTGCGATAATGCTTGGGCAAGGTTACTGTCTGGATACCAAATTCCGGCCTCATTACGGTCCATGAAACGATATGCCCGCATTATTCTCAACCCATCTTCGGCCAATCTTAGAGATGCATGACCGACAGCACGCAGTACCCCGCGTTCAAGGTCAAGAAGCCCATTGTGAGGGTCATGTAATCTCATTCTAGAGACATCTATCGCCATCGCATTGATTGTGAAATCTCGTCGCTGTAAATCTTGTTCTAAACTTGTTCCCCAATTTACTACCTCTGGCCGCCTACCATCAAGATATTGCGATTCAGTGCGAAGAGTTGTACATTCGTACATCGAATCACCGCCTCGCAATGTCAATGTCCCGAATTCAACGCCTGTTTGGATTGCGTCAGGGAATAATGTAAGCATTTTTTGTGGAGTCAGGTCCACTGCCAAGTCAATGTCGGTGACATCAGTTCCAAGCATGACATCTCTTGGCGCACCACCGACTATCCAGACTCCGCCACCAGCTTCAGCAATAGTATTGATAATTAACAACAATTCAGAATCCAACGTTTGCAGCCATTTGGACATATTAGGGGGACATTGTTGTGCGGGCACATCTGAATGTGTGCCCGCTTTTGGCCAATTTCGTTGACTATCCATCTCCTCCCTCCAATGTTGTTCAAGTCCAAGTGCGCCAAAGCATTATCGCAGGTTGAAGATTGGCAAAGCCATGATGTGGGACGAAAGTGATGTGCGGCTGGTACCTCTAGAGTGGCTTAAAGCACATGAAAATATAAAGCCGAGAAATAGAGATAAACTCCTTGATATGATCAAAAGATGGGAAGGATATACTAAACCACTAATCGTTGATCAACTAACAGGTGCAATTCTTGACGGACACCATCGCCATGCAATTGCAGAGATACTTGAATTGAAAAGAGTACCAGTTATTTGTGTCGATTATTTAGGTGATGAAAGCATCACTGTGGATGTTTGGCCTGGCTGTGAGAGAGATTCTCTTACCAAGCAAGAAGTGTTAGAGATGAGTTTGTCAGATGAATTGTTTCCGCCAAAAACTAGCCGCCACACAATCGCAGACCATCTTCCCCCAATCCATATATCTCTACAAATCTTGAAGTTAGAGGGTAATGCTCAACCTTGACGACTAGAGATATAATCGCGCCATTTGTGATTACCTTTTCCTTCTAATTTTACTTTGTGTTGAATCTTATTAATCATCTTGACATCAGCCGATTTAATCACACCTTCATGGCTGTAAATAATATTGGCCATCTTATCATTCTGACCCATCAAGGAACTGTTTAGTTTTTTATTTGAATCAGTTCTTCTTCCATTTATTGCAATTATTTCATCACCAGGCATCAATAAATCACGTACTGGCGAGCCTGTTTGATGTGTTGTAACAATTATTTTCCCTTCAGAATCTGTGATGGAAACACCTAACCAAGCATTTTCTAAGTGATTTTGTTGATTTTCTTTTTTGATATCGCTAACCAATTTCAAAGAATAATAATTACATGCTTTCTCAACATCTGGCAGTTGACGGTTTTTCATTAATGAATCGAGCATAGTCCCTAATCTAGAGCCCCCATCGATTGAAGTTAATGCCTTTCTTATATCACCATAATTAACACCGAGTTGGACTGCAGAATCATATTCTATAGCATGGCGCTTACATAATTCAACCATCAGATCACAGATTCCAGTGTTTCCATTTGAACGTCGCTGTAATTCAGCATCTAGACAAAAAATAGCAAGTTCTCCTTCATTGTAATAAGAGATTTGAGTCTCTCTAGAGAATGAGTGCCCCCGGTATAAATGAGTCCAAGCATCATGACTTGATTCACTCAGAGATTCAAATTGCATGCCATTCCTTGTTGTAGTACGCTTCATCTTCCTCATCCAATCTTTGCGCCAGTCTTTTTCAGACCATGCACCTGAGCGTACACAAATCATATCCCCTAGCCACGAAGTACACCCTTCAAACCACCAAAGTAATTCGGTATGCGCCTCTCTTTGCAAATCATAATCGATGAAATTCCTTGGCCTCAATCGTTTTACATTCCATTGATGTAGGTATTCATGGGAAAACAAACTAACTAAATCCATATATTCGTCAGCATGATTTGGCATTAAGCATTGACGGGGCAACATTGATGTTTGTGAATTTAGATGTTCTAACCCACCTCGTGAGTTCTCAGTTAATTGAATGACGGTGACGTAATTGTCCCATGGGGGTATACCGAACAAAGCATGATGTTCTTTGATGACTTTATTCATATCTAGTTTGAATTTTTCAAGCATCCTTTGATCTACTGGATGACCTCCACTATCCCATAATTTGAGGATATGATTACGACCATCTACCTTCCAACAAATATTTTCATTTTCATTAGCTTCAATTATTCCATCTAGCAGTTCGTCACGGTTGGGTGCAGAAAACAAATGAGTAATTCCATTGTTCCCTGTTAGCAAGCCCTTACATGGCTTACTAATATCTAATTCATACTGAGTGGCAGCAGACCATGATGCGGGTGTGTGCAATGAGATTGAGTGTTTCTGATTCATTCGTTCTAAATCAATACCATCAGTTGGTAGAAACCAAGTAAAAGGCGGCATTATGTGAACATGGGTTGAATCAAGATGATTAGATCTGCAAGATAGTTCAGTTGCTAATAATTTGTAAGAGATAGAAATTGATTTTATGTTTTTAGGTACTTTTATTTTCATTGCATCAACTTCATAGCGAAATGAATTCAATTCAACCCCGGCATCATCCACGGCTACGAATTCAGTCATATGTTGGATTGGTTCTCTTAGAAAATATGACCCAGGTACCCATCTTGGGAAATGAAGTTTGAGAATTGGTTGTGTGAAAGGGCCATTGATGTCGATGCCAACATGGACGCGACGTGAATTACCTTCGGTAGCATCGATTGAGAAGGTAATACCTGAATTTACTGGGCTCATATTTTGAGTTCATCAGCGGCGGTTGAAAGGTTCTCTGCTGTAACTTTCAGTAAAGTGTCTTTGCAACGACTAGCAAATTCAACAGCATGTGCATTAATTTCTGGTTCTCCAGCTCTGCCTATTAAGCGTTCAAGGAGCCTTGCCTTTTCTATGGTTGGAAGTCTGTCATCATCCATCAATTGCCATAGCAGTGCATCACTTTTACTATCATTTCTCCCTCTTAACCAGCGAGCAATAATGGAAAGTTGACCCGCCTCTATTAACTTTTTAATTTGTTCATCATCGACATCATTACACATTTCAGATAGGACTTTACTAAATTGTAGATTTTTATTCGAAGGGCATGAATCAACTAATTTGAGAAAAACATCCCCGCCTAGGTTAATTGCAGGTTTGCTAAGCAATGAACTATCAACTCCGCATTCAATTAAACTGACAATCTTTTGTTTAGATATAGGTTCGTCATTTGCGATAATGACTCTCAGCACCGCTTCTTTGACTGAATTGTTGGAGTCATTAATTCCTCTGGAGCGCAATTCCTTATCTGCTGATGAACTGCAATAGGCAAGTTTACGGATTTGATAATCAGTGTTTTCTGACAGCCTTTGCGCCAATTCAAGATTTTCGGAATCTTGTAATAGTGAAGCGGCGGCCTTTCTCTGGCAAGTTTGGTCATCAAATACAAGCAATATGTTAGCATATTTTTCGGATTCTTTTCCGAATTGACCCAATAGGTTTGCAGCACAGCGGTTTGCATCTATCCAACGATGTTCAACTAATGGTTTTAAACTTTCAATTCCACTTTGAACAGCCCACTTACGGTGTGCTTCTAATGACTTAGATTGGAACCATGGGTCATTGTCATCTAGTAATGGTACAAATGCTTCTAATGCACGTGGAATATCCAAATCGAATAATACGCGTATTGCTCTTCTTCTTTGGCGAATATCCCTATGAGACAACCTAGCCATCTCAGTATTTAGCCCGCCTGCCATGAACATCCCACCCAACATCTCATTATAGCCACTGTGGCTCATAATTCAGATTCCAAAATCATCGAATTTGAAGTGATCATCAGAGTCCACATCATATCCACCAGGGCTCGCTAAACTCGGGTAAACCATGAGTTGTAATAATGGCCACAAGCGAATGAACGAGGGTGATGCCAGATACAGTAAACGAATCATCGGATGTTCTTCAATTGCGATTCCTGCTTCCCCAGGGGGAGGTAAATCATCTGGTAAATTGCGTAAATCAATTATCAAATCAGCAATGGATTGTTGCTCTTCTTCTGTAATCATTTCTATTTCTCGAAAAGTCTCTATCGCTAATTCAAGGATATCAGCCAACTCATTAGGATTGATTGGGCCAACTTCAGCATCAGAGATGTTCACTGGTCCAAAACTAACATGACCAAGGTCAGTTGGAAGTAATTGACCATTTTGACATTCTAATTTCATTAATTTTTGCCAAGCACTTCCACCTAGTGGTACGATTACGAATCCAGACTCTGAGATCCTAGTATTAACCCATTCAGGTAACTGCTTTATTTGTCCTGTAACCAATACGCGATTCAATTCACCAGGGAAGGCAATAGGCGAGACCTGTAATGATTCAATATGTCTTACCTCAACATTGGGCCAATAAGTTAGCCGAGCTGCTGCGTGCTGAGTGACATTTTGTGAAGGGTCTAATACTTTGACACTACCTTCTTCTCCTACTATTAGAGCAATTAATGCTGCGATATATCCACTTTTACAACCAATTAAAATGACTTCATTACCCTTTTGCAATTCTAAATGATATAATAGAGTCACAATCATATGAGGTGCAGAAATTGTTTTCACTGCACCTTTTTCATTTTTCAGAAAAGTGATGGGCCGGTCAGCATAGAAATCTGCAGTTTCAAAATCGGTGAAGTAATCTACTTCAATCGTCATCATTGCTTCTTTAATGGCATTGGTTATTGGGATGCCGCCTTTTTCTAGGCGTTTCAATAAATCTTTCATTTTAGATTTGTAACTCATCATAACACCTCATCTATTTAGCGCATATTTAGCGCATTTCTAACCAAGCGAAGAATGAAATTATTGGAAGTAATATCATTAATATTTTATTTGTTTTCCTTTGGTAGTTGATATGATCAACTGAAGGTTGAGGGATTACTTCAATAGACTTTGCACTTCTATTCCTCCTAGTTATACTGACGTTGTTCTCTATGTATGTTAGAACTATATCGCGGAGATCTTGCTGGTTACTACTACTTTTTCCCCGGCCAACAATGAATCTTACTGGATAACTCTCTGCTATAATCAATGCATCTTTAAGTACATTCTCGATATTTGTTAGATTATGCATATCGATTCGAATTGTTCTTCCATCACTGTTGATATGGCTCAAAGATCGCCATTTACCTTGACCTTCATTGTGGATTTGTAATGCTTCTCTTGCTACTTTTACCGGTTCATCAGCCAAAGCAACAGGCCTTCTTCTCCTAGCAAGGAATGGGCCGAGAATAATAGATATAAAAATAGGAGGCAAACATAGCAGAGATACCAATCTTTGCAATTCGCTGGGGTCTGTTAAAACAGAAACTACCGATAGTGAGAATCCGAGGTATAAACCAAGGAATCCTCCAGCCTGCATGCCTAGCGACAAACCAACAGGCTCTCCTTCTAGTTCTCCCATATTGTTTAAGGGAATTGGCAGATATCATCAATGCTTTGATTGTTAAAGAATAATATATCTCCTGCAATAGGGTTGGTCATGGTAAAGAATGGGTTGACCAATCGTGAACCTGAGAGGAAAGTCGGTATGTGGGTATTCTACATATGTGGTTTCTTTTTAGTCTCATTTTTTATTGCACCCTTGATTCTACCCGAGGGCACTGTCGCAAATATCTCCGGACGAGCGAATGCATTAGATTTTGCAACAAAAGATGGATTCGGATCATCTGGGAATAGTGAGCAAGCATCTGCACCACATATGCATGAAGATGGCACGGTTCACAATCATAATCAATTTTCTTGGATGGAGTTGGACCCATATACTGGATTCATTTATGCATTTGGAGATTTGAATTGTCACAATAAGCATGAACGCTCATGGGAAATTAACGGTAATCAAATGCCAGTTTGTACTAGGGATATCGGAATTTTCTTTGGTTTGGCAATTGGTGGTTTAGTGTTTTCTAGAAAGGGGTATAATCGTTGGACAATCAAGGATACATGCTTATCAATGATTCCAGATAAATGGTTGGAGAAAATATATAGAGGGAATTACAGAACCTTGTCTTGGCTAGGATTTGGAGTTTTATTATGCGTCCCTTTAATGATTGATGGCTTCACACAATTATTGACTGACTATGAATCTAATAACATGGCAAGAATACTAACAGGTGCACCATTTGGTTTCGGTCTTGCAATTTTGATTTCTTCAATGTATTCTGCAAGACCTATTAAGTTCGATAATGCAAGTCAGGTAGTTTTGCCAGGTGGGGCGAAATTTGAGTTAATCGAAGAATCAGAAGAATGAATTCATTGCGGTGGGTTCATGCTCCACCACACTATTAATTGATCAATATCCTGTGGGACAGGGCAATTTTCATGGCCACTAGTAAGCATCTCCAATCTGCTAATCACATAGCTAACAGCTTTCCTAGTCGCCGGAGGAGGAGATTTTTCTTGTCCTAAAAGTAATATTTCCGCTAAAGAATTCTTCCATTCGCCGTTTGGATTAGATCTCCTCCATGATGCTAGAGAGGAACGCAATGGCCACATTGCTAATGCTAAACGACAATATCCCAGTTTGTCATCTCTCAATTTGAACATCTGTGCTTCAGCGAAAGGTACATGGGATTGTTGCTTATGAATCCACCATTCCTTCTCCAGCCACCTAACCAATCGTTGAGTATGTCTTTGTGTAACCATTCGATGAGGGCCAAGTGATTTATGCAATCTTGGAATTTCACTCGAACCTACAATTAGTGAGAGAGTTCCCAAAACAGCCCAACACGATTGGGCATGTGGGCTTGCAGGGACATCAAATGATATTGCAGACTTTTTTGGCCAATTATCTTCAGCAAAATGCATCCAATTTGCTGGTGATTCACCCGAAAGCCAACCGATATTCATCGAAGTTTTCTCTTGAGGGGCACCGGGTAACCTTGTTTGTTTTTTTACATCGTTAACCAATGCATTCAATAGGTATCGATCGACTTCATCGGCATCAACGTTTAATGGAGCGGGCCTTCTATTGAAAAAAGCGCGTAATTCTGTTCGCAATTTTCTACGAAGTTCATCCAATCCCCCTTCATTGAGGATTGGCCCTATTACGCAACATTTGTCAAATGGAGCCGGAACAGTTATTTCCCCTGATAAAAGATCATTGAATCCCTTTCTAATCGTTTTCTGTATTTCAGGAGTTTCAAAATATTCAGTTTTGCCACTGCTCATTCGCAAAGTACCACTCTTTATTCTTTTAATGGCTTTATCAGGGTCGCAGTCAATCCAAAATACAAGGTCGGGAATCATTGATGCAGCATTCATTTTGGCAACCTGTTCAAGTCCCAGTTCTCCGACGACTCCTTGATAAATTAGTGATGAGTGAATATTTCTATCTGAAATTACAACATGTCCTTTTGCAAGTAGTGGTCTAATCCAAGTATGCGAATGGTCCAGTCGATCGGCAGCAAACAATCCAGCTTCTTCTAAAGGAGTTTTATCACCTAATTTGACAGATGACAAAGCCAGTTTACCTAATTCACTATGCCTTCTTGGTTCATGGGTTGAGTGATATCCAGGGAATGGGAACTCAGCAACTAACTCGTGAATAATCCTTGCTGCTTCACCTTTTCCGGAGCCATCACCTCCTTCGACAGTGATGAGGTACACGTTCATTCCTCCTGGTTATCATCAAATTGTTCTTTAATGAACACCATCGTGATCATTCCAGCAAGGATTAATGCCGGTCCAAATATTATTAATCCTCTACTGAATAATGAGATTCCTGCTAAATACTGTGTCCTCCTGTAGTACTTACCTCTTCTAACTTCAACCGCAGCTTGAACCCCCACTATTCCGGTAATTACCGTAAGAATCCCAATTGTTGTCGAAAGCCCTACAGCATTCTCTAAACCCCATCCAGTGGCCACTGTGTGGTGGTCTCGCGTAATTGTGTCATCACCATAAGACATGGTTATCGGTCCGACTCCTGCCTTTTCAGGAATTATTTTCAATTCCATGGTATTATAGCCTTCTTTGGACAGTTTCAATATATGTAATTTTGATATGACATTATCAATGACAAAGAGGCCATTTGCATCTGTTTTCACTGTACGTAGGATTGTATTGGTGTCGATTTCAATTAATTCAACAGTTACATTTTCAACTTCAGTACCTTCTTCAGCTTGAATTGCAGTACCTATGACATCTACAGAATCAGTAGATGCGAAGAATGAAGAAGAAATAATGTCACTAGGGTTTCCTTGTAGAATCAAAGCACCACTCATAATCCCCAATAATGAGCCCAATAATATCAAAGATGCAGCTATAGTCCTCCATCGGCCCCTCTCAACTTCCTCCAATCGTAACCATCGTTGTTTTGTTTTTTCAGCCGCTAATTCCACAGCAGCATCTACATCTTCAACACTGACAACCAGTTCTTCACTTGAAACTAGAGCTCTTTGTTCAGTAGCATCTTGCGAGGCTTGCAGTTTGCTCTGGACACGTGCTCTCAGTGCAGCCTTTCTTTCTTCCATACTCTTGCCAGACACGCCCTCACCTCCTCCGCTCAAACCATAGGTGCTTGTGCGCGGATATTACCCCTTTCCCGGCAAGTCCGCGCAACAAACCGATCATTTTATTCTACAAAGCGCTTAAGGAAAAATAAAGAAACTAAACTTATAGCAAGAACACTGAAAGACAAAACTGCCAATAATTTAGAAGAATCAGCACCTTTGTTGGTGGCTTCTTCAATTGGTTGCTGTTGTTCGGGCTCAGAATTATTTGATAGTTCTGATTGTTCTAATTGTTTTGATTGTTCTAATGGGGTGTCAATTGACGTCCATGCCCCTGTTAATAGTCCCAATTCTACAATCCTCCCAACACTTTCTAGCGATTCAGCACTTACTTTATCTGCGGTATCTTGTGTGGTATGCCAATAACCTCCGAAAGGAGTAGCGTTTATACCGTATGCCAAGTCGATAATGTCTAGAGAAGGAATTCCAAGAGCGAATGGATGCACATGGTCATCTATCACAGTTAATGATTGATTGGACTGCATAACATCAGACCTTTGACCATTACAACCATCTGTTTGATTAGAAAGCCCTAGTTTTTGACCCAATATCATCATATTTTCAGTTAAGATTGGTGTTGAAGGGATAATTTTTGTTAATTGTAAATCAGCATCTCCTATCATGTCTAATAAAATGAAAGATTCAGTTCGATTAATTTCTTCTTGAGATAGATTATCAGCCCATGCCTCAGCACCGAGCGTGTAGTTATTCCCTTGATCTTCAGCATCAGAAAATAGTAGCATGATTTCATTATTCAAATCCATACTAGGGATGATTCGACCTAGCTCGATAAGAGCAGCAACACCGCTCGCCCCATCGTTAGCTCCTAGAATAGGGGTGTTTTGCAGAGAGACATTGGAATCCTTGTCGGCTATATTTCTAGTGTCATAATGCGCAGACAATACGATTCGACCCAATTCTTCGGTTTCATTTGGACTAAGGTTTTGAGGTTTCCAAGTTGCGATTACATTAGTTAACTCGATTTCATGAGAAATGTGGGTACTTAATTCGACATCCCAGCCATAAGTTGTAAGATTTTCAGTTATTGACTCTCTGAGTGCCAATGAAGCGTTCGAACCAGGTAATCTTGGTCCAAGTTCAGTTTGCCATGTAACGCTCTGGTTTGCCAATGTTCCATTAAATTGTAATTCACTTGTTTTTTGGCAAATGTCAACCGAATTAATCCAATTATCTTCATTACCACTTGCAGATGTGACATTTGATAGCAACAAACAGACAAAAACGACACCTATGAGGCGTTTTTGACCGCGGCTTTTAGCGTTAAGTGGCAAGAGCATTATTGAATCCTCATTGACCGAGTATTAAATACTTCATTTCAAGTGGTGATTTTGGGAACCAGTGATGCGTTTCCCTGAGGTCAATTAAATGTCGGAACTACGCACCAGTCCAGCTTTCATATTCGTAACAGTATTGCTCATTGCTAGCATGTCTCCATTATTGATGGCTGTAGCGGCGCAGTCCGACGAATCAGATAGGTACGAAGTAGTGCCATATGATGCCGGAGGAGTGATAATTGGCGATATTTCTGAATTTGATGCACAAGATGGAAGAGAATATTTGTTTATTGAAGAGGACCAGATTGTTGTCTCGGCCTCATCATTCATGAAATTAAAGTGGGTTGAAGCCGGTATGCCGGGCGTAGATGAAATGTTAATGCAGCCATCTACGAGTGGTCGTGCTTCAGCAAGAGCTTGTTCGCCACATGTGGTCGGAGATACACTGACCGTTCCAACATCTGGTGGTTCGGTTGACACTTATGTGGCAAAAACAACTGTTTCAGTAGCATTCCTAGTGCAATCGGGAAGAACACTTTCATCCACCGTTCTAAACAATCTTGCACAAACATGGGATCAAACAATCTATCCAACAATGACTACTTACTATGGAAAGGACTACCAGGACGGCAGAGGTTTAGCCCCTCCTGATAAAGATAATAATTGTCAAGTTCAAATCGTAATTTATGATATCGATGGGGCATACAATATCGGTGGCTATTTCTCTCCTTCATTTGCAGTTTCGAGAGAAGCCGTCTTTGTTGATTATGCAGATATAACATTAACTTGGGGTAAATCAATTCTTGCTCACGAGTTAGAACATCTATTACATAATGCGCTAGACCCGTATGAGAATCTGTGGATAGATGAAGGAAATGCAGATGTAGCAATCTATCTTTGTTTTGGTGCAGATTCAACTCTTGTAGGGCACGTTAATGCTTGGACTACAAGTCCAGAACTAAGTGTTCGATGGTGGAATCAAAGAATTGCAGATTATGGTGCAGGATATATGTTCACTATGTATTTGGCTGAACACTTAGGCGGAGGTCCGGCTGTTAGGCAATTAGTACAGGATAGTGCAACAGGCGGGCAAGGAGTTGTCAACCTGGCACTCTCTCCTCAATCCGGCCAATCAGGTAAAATTGGTACGACTATGTCTGAAATATTTGCCAATTTCTCAATTGCTGCTACATTAGATAGTGATCAAGGGATTTGGGGATATCCTAATCTTCAATTGACACAAGCGTGTGCTTCCGGTTCATTCTGTAGGGCACAACCTGCTGATACTAACTCAGATTGGGTTGGACCTTGGTCTTCAACAGGAAATAGCGTCGAAGGATGGGGAATAAGTTCCTATAAATTCACTCCCGGAGCAGCCTCTCCAGCTCCTTTGACAATGAGGTTTACAGCAGATGTCAGTCAATTTGATGGAGTTTTAGTTTCAAAATCTACAGTTGATGGACTGTGGAGTGTTAGCGATTTGAATTTCAAAAATAACGTTGCTACAGGCCTTATCCCTGGATTTGGCAATTTGACAGATGAAGTATGGGCAATAACATGGTATGCAAGTACGGTTGCAGATTGTGATTACACATCTTGTGGGTCTTCCTATCCACAAGGGACCATCGATGTTGAAGCAGCAAGAATAACCTCTCCTGCTACTATTGGACTGAACACAACGACTCTATCCGATAGAGATGGAGATGGTTCACCAGACACCGCCCACATCAATTACAATGTATTATCAAATGCTTTCTTTGAAGATTTAGATATCACTGTCAAGGTTAAGGATGCATTTGGCAATGAAGTAGATTCACTAACAAATAGAATTTCTGCTGGAGGCGGCGTAGATGTTGGAGGTAATTTTTACTTTACAGCAGCAATGACTGATCAATATACATTTGATTTGGAGATGCGAGATATGCTTGGAACATTGATTGACACCAAAACGACAGCGCCACAAACTCTAGCAAATATGCGTCCTACCGCGAATGGTAGTGTCGCACCAAATCAAACACAAACATGGGAAAATGTCCAATTCAATGGAGATGGTTTTGACGCATGGGGCCTTTCCTTGGACAATAATTCGTTACCATATTATGACTCACCAACAGCCTATGCTTGGGATTTTGGTGACAATATTAGTTCAAGTTTGAAATCTCCAGTACGATATTATACCTCGGTCGGATCATTCAATGCCACTTTAAGAATTCAAGATGTAGGTGGAACTTGGTCGGAAACGGATATTCATGAAATAGTAGTTAATGATATTACGCAGCCCGTTCCTATCATCACAGTCAACAATGTTGTTATTGAAACGGAAATTTCAATTATGACTAACCAAAAAATCCTCTTCTCGGCAGGTAGAACAGCAGATAATGTGCCAACAGAAAATCTCCAATTCGACTGGAATTGGGGCGATGGTACTAGCCAAAGTGGAGTCGGGATGTATTCTGCTCACCACGAATGGGGGGCATTGAATTCTACCAATGAAACATATATTCTAACATTGAGTGTTTCTGATGGTATTAATATCGGAATAAAATCAATTAACGTCACTGTAAACAATCGTGTTCCGGTTCAGATTTGGTCGGAGAATATGACTACATACACCTATACGCCAATGGTAATGCCCGATGTTTTCAAAGATTTTGATGGGCAAATAGTGACATATTCCTGGAGTTTCCCTGATGGTGTTAACCTCAATGGCGGTTCGCTTGATAGAACTGATGATTTCACAACTACCAGCAGTGCCCAATCCAATCCTATAGTCGGATGGGATAACCCCGGACTAATGACAGTCCAACTTACAGCAACTGATGACGATGGAAGTTCATCTACTGCACAATTTTATGTTACAGTTCTCAATCAAATGCCAGTATCAGATTTCCTTGTGCGTACAACTGCATCAACCGGTTCTGAATTAATAGATTTCCGCGCAACAGATGGGCAAGTTGATTCCCCATACACCTTTGATGGAAGAAATAGTTTTGACCCCGATGGGACAGTTGGTGATTCAAGTGACTTAACATTCAATTGGAGTTTCTCTGATGGTACATTCGGTGACAGGCCACAAGTCACTCATTCTTTTACTGAACCTGGAGTTAACAGTGTAATACTGATTGTTACCGATGAAAGTGGGCAAGAGAGTATTGCAAAGACTATGGTTATTAGAATCTCTAATCCAGTTCCAATCATTAGTGTGAAAATACTAGATGCATGGTTAGAAGGAGAAATTATTACCGATAAAACATCCTTCCCCGAAGGAACTGTGGTAGAATCATGGTCTCGAACTTTTGACGAAGATGGTAATTCAATTGCGGCACCTGGGACTTTACTATACTTCGATTCGGAAGGGACAAGAGATGGAGACCGTCGCTATGAAGGGATGTATATTCCACTCGAATCATCATCTCCAGAATGGAACGGCATCGTTAGTTATACCTGGAATTTCGGCGATGCTACACCATTGAACCACGATCCATCTCCTTGGCATTCGTATTCAATTCCGGGTGAATATATTGTTACGCTTACAGTTAGAGATTCATTTGGTACAGGGGATGTTTCAAGGCAATCCTATACGGTGATTATCCACACACCTCCGGTGATTGAAGAGATTTACATTCCTGATGATGTATTGGTAGGGGATGTAAATTCGTTGAGTGCAAATATTACTGGTGAAGAAAGTGATGAATTGATCATTTATAGGGATTTGAATGTACTAGATGGTTCAATCAGTGACCGTGACGAGAGAATTGAATCCGGACTATTGATTCAATGGGATTTGGACTTGGCAGTTGATGCTAATGAAAACGGTGATTTTGCTGATGATTGGGTATTGCCTCTCACAGGTTCAAGAACTAGAGTCTCTGCAAGTTGGCAAGAAGCAGGATTAGTACAAATTCGTCTACAGGTCTGCAATGGACTTGACATGTGCGATGAGATGGATTATGCCGTCCAAGTAATTCCTGAAGGGGAAGCACCGCCATCTTTGTCCGATTTCAGTGTCCAGGATTGGAAGAATTGGCTAGCAGATGCAGGTTCAGACCTGTTAACCTTCATCGTCCTTATCACAGCTGCATTGATTTTAGGTTGGTTTGTAATGAGAGAACCTATGGAAATAGAGGAAGAGGCAAAGAAGGCAGCTGAAACCTATGATGTAGAACATGTAGAGTCGCAAGGAGGATTGTTGGGCATGGATCAACACGCACCTCCGCCGGCCCCATCTATACTTTCAAAGGAAGAACGCCGTTCAGATGATTCTGGTTATATCCGCCCACTTAGAAGAAGAGGTTGAGCGTTATATCCATCAACCCCCTATGTCTTGGAATGTATGTAGGGGGTAGACAATAGTGCGTATAGTGACGATTTTAGTGACAATGTTGGTCCTGATCCCTCTCACTTCTAGTGGATTCACTGGAGGGGGTATTATTTCTAACGCTCAAGCCGCTAGTGCATGTTCAGGTGATTGGCAGCCAGTAGTTTGGAATGAAACAATACAGAGAGTAGCGGAAGTACCATTTCAAAACTCTTATAATGATTATTATTATGAAGAAGACTATTATTATGAAGACGGAGATATGAAACCCCCTGAATCAGATAACAACAATCAAGATGATTATCCACTAAGTCCGGAACAGCCTTACATGTATCAAAACAATTGGCAAAATAATGTACTGACACCACTTGCTGAAGATTATAGCACTTTTATGAAAATTGGAAATGATAGTGTAGGTGCATTGCGTCTTAATCTTTCAAGCAACCACAGGACTACTATTTGTGTCACATTGACTCATATAATCGATGATGAAATAGTTCCCGCATTTGGTGATGTATACTTGATGACTACTAGTCAATATGACTCATACACGCAATCATATTCGCGTAGCCATAGCAGTTATGATTGGTGGGGGGATGTCGAAGAGAGTTTCAAAAACATCCCTCCTGAATGGAGAAGTTTTGACATTCTGGGATGGCGCACTTTTAGGGATGCGCATGAATATGAAAATATGGATGAAGTTGTAATGTCGGTTAGTCTAGATGCTCCAGAAATCTATAATAATTTATTCGGAGGTAGCAATTGGGAAGATTTCTATGTAGTGGTTGATACGTGGGATAACTCTCATGACTCGGATGCTGAGGCTCCGAATAAGATTGTAAATGCAGATGTGTCAATAGTAACCACGCTGCGTTCATTCATTTTGCCACCTTGGACAGTTTCTATTGCTTTCTTGGGCATTGTAGGGTGTATGATGATAGCACCAATAATTGTTAATCGCAAATATATGGGGGCTGGATTAGCACCAAAGCAAGAAGAACTGGTACCTTTACTGGAGATTCCACCTCCAATCGTTTATGAGACTCAAACTAAAGCAATACCGCCTATGCCGGAACAATTGCTTCCACCACCTATTCAATAGGGTGAAATCGATTCGCTTTCCCAAGAAAGAGACAAATCAGTAGTCGAGAAGCGTCCAGGCATCTCTTAGATCATTGACATTGACCAAACCCTTCTCATTTAATCTAAATTCGTTTAACATTGTTGCATAAACGATATGTTGATTAAGAATTGGTGCGTGAATACGTGCCCAATCTCCACCATTGCCCAAACCCATCAAACTGAATTGAATGTTGTCATCAGCGAGTTCTTGTGATGCGTGAATAATTTGTAGTGCATCTTGATGATCTGATACTCTTCCACAGAACTTAACAATGTCGCCGAGGTCCTTATTTGAGCGTACCAGCTCAGAAATCTCTGCAGCGGATGGCATAGATTCATTATTGTGTGTAGAAGCAACAACTTGGCACTTAGCCGCCTTAGCAGCCTCTAGGAGGCCTGCTCTAGCCTTTTCTTCAATACTGGTCTCAAGGTCAACCCATGAGATTCCAGAAGCGATTGCTTGAGCTAGAATCTCAAGGCGCTGCTCTTCAGTACCGATGAAAAACCCACCTTCGCGAACTGACCTCAATGAGAATATTACGGGTAATGGAATTCCTTCTTTGATAGATTCCAGACAACTTTCAACATTAATTGATTCGAACTCACGTGTATCCCATTCAACAGCAGGGGGTGTATAGGATACTCTCTCGCCTTCTGCATTTTCAGATATAGTGGCTTGAGGCTTGATAAGGTACAATCTGTCAAATCGAATCTCGACCATATCAGCACCAGCAAGATTCGCTCGTGCCGCTTCGTCCATCACTTCTTTCACTGTGGTCGCTTCAAGAGAGACACACACATTTGGGTCAGCCATGATTTGAGCGACCTGCCGTCCATTCTTAACGCTCACGCTTCAAAACAATTAGAATATTTGTGAATCTCGCTCAAAAATGGGCGGTCAAATACGCATTTTTAGCAGATTAATAAAGGGTAGAACTCCTAAATTAATTGTAACTACTAATTGCATAATGGGCAAAACAATTCACCTATAATTGATTATTAATTAAGAAATTATTAATCGTGGCGTACGATATTGCAAAAAGCGCCCTTATTTGGCAACAGAATGTCAAAAAGATGCCTAGTGGGCAAGAGGGTGTTTTGTGCCAACACAGGGCGTTTTCAAGCACATTTGATGTCTGTCAGGCACTACCTTTACAAGCCTTAGGCGGGGGATGATATGGTGTAGGGAGTTGATGTGCTAAGGCGGCGTGAATAATACGGAGTTATTAATAAAATAGTTCGAATTAACTACGACAATTATTATCGATAATTAATATCCCGGCCAACTCCTAAACAAAAGCACATTAATGATTAATTACATCTACTCAAGGTGAATAAAATGGCAAAAGAATATGACGCATCCAGCATACAGGTCCTCGAAGGGTTAGAAGCGGTCAGAAAAAGACCGGGAATGTACATCGGAGATCCGAACGATGGCTCGGGATTACACCATTGTATTTGGGAAGTCGTTGATAATGCGGTGGACGAACATTTAGCGGGCCAAAATGATTCCGTGGAAGTACATATCAAAGAAGATGGTTCTCTGTCGGTTAGAGACTTTGGACGTGGAATACCGGTCGACATTCACAAGGATTTCGGAATTTCGGCAGCAGAGGTCATCATGACTAAACTGCACGCTGGAGGTAAATTCGACAACGATGCTTACAAGGTATCTGGTGGATTACACGGAGTTGGTGTTTCAGCAGTAAATGCTGTTTCGGAGTGGATGGAGATGACCATTCACCGCGCCAATAAAATACATTTCCAAAGATACGAAAAGGGAGTTCCTGTGTCCGATTTGAAAGTTATTGGTGAATGCCAAGATACTGGTACTTTAATCGCATTCAAGCCAGATAGGGATATTTTTCACAACATCCTCGATTTTGATTTCGACACGGTCGACATGCGCCTAAAAGAAACATCCTTCCTCAACGCAGGACTAAAGATAATAATTACCGACGAACGTGAAGATGAAGACCATGTTAGTGAACACCACTACGAGGGTGGAATCAAAGAATTCGTACATCAATTGAACATTCGCCGTGTAGCAATGCATAGTGAAGTTATACACGTTCATGGTTCCAGGGAGATAGAACTTGGAGATGTTTCAGTAGAACTCGCTTTACAGTGGTCAGATGCGTTTAGTGAATCGATTCAATGCTACACCAATATTATCCGCAATAAGGACGGGGGGACTCACCTAAGTGGGCTGAGAGGTGCTTTGACTCGTAGCGTAAACAAATACGCTAAAGACAGAAATTTACTGAAAGGAATAGCACTTTCGGGAGAGGATGTCAGAGAGGGGCTTACCGCGATTGTCAGCGTAAAGCACCCAGATCCATCATTTTCATCCCAAACCAAGGACAAATTGGTTAGTAGTGAAGTAGCGGGTATCGTTGACTCCATCGTCTATGAAAAGTTAGGTGAGTTTTTCGAAGAAAATCCTTCAGTTGCCAAGCAAATAGTTGAGAAAGGTTTGTTGGCCAGTAAAGCAAGAGAAGCTGCTAGAAAAGCAAGAGACTTGACACGCCGTAAAGGGGTATTAGAGGGCGGCGGACTTCCTGGTAAATTGGCAGATTGCCAATCTAGAGACCCAGCCGAATGTGAAATCTACTTAGTCGAAGGTGATTCTGCAGGTGGTTCAGCAAAGACTGGGCGTGATCGGAGAATACAAGCGATATTACCCCTACGTGGTAAAATTCTCAACGTCGAAAGGCAAAAGAGAAATCTAGTCAAGGTATTCCAAAACAATGAGATTCAAACTATGATTAGGGCATTCGGTGCCGGTGTTGGAAATAATCCGGAGGATGAAGGTGCTTTTGATACTGAGAAGATGAGATATTCAAGAATAATCATAATGACTGACGCCGATATTGATGGTGCTCACATTAGGACTCTGATGATGACATTCCTTTGGAGGTTCATGCGCCCAGCAATTACAGGTGGCCATGTCTTTATCGCACAGCCTCCATTGTATCAATTATCAAAAGGACGTACTAGCAAATATGCATTTTCCGATGAAGAGAGGGATATAATCATCGCTGAAATGAGGGCTGATAATCCTGCAGCCAAAATAGGAGTGCAAAGATACAAGGGTCTTGGTGAAATGAATCCAGATCAATTATGGGACACAACAATGAATCCAGAAACAAGAACAATGCTAAAGGTCACAGTTCAAGATGCAGAATCATCAGATCGTATGTTTGAGATCTTGATGGGAGAGGACGTTCCTGATAGAAGAGCCTTTATTGAAAAGTACGCAAAGGAGGTGACAAACCTTGACATCTGAAATACCAGAAGACGACAAAGAAACATCAGAGGAAAAAACCCAACAACCGTTGGGCAATATCTTAAATCAACCAATCAACGAAGAGATGAAAAAATCGTACATCAATTATGCGATGTCTGTCATCATAGGTAGAGCATTACCAGATGCCAGAGACGGTTTAAAACCGGTTCATAGAAGAGTTCTGTATGGTATGTTCGAAGGCGGCCACACATCTGAAAAGAAGTTCAGTAAGTCTGCACGTTCAGTTGGAGAAGTAATGGGTAAATATCACCCGCATGGCGATCAATCGATATATGATACAATGGTTCGGATGGCGCAAGATTTCTCTCTCCGTTATCCACTTATCGATGGACAAGGTAATTTTGGCTCAATAGATGGAGACCCACCTGCTGCCATGCGATACACAGAGAGTCGGCTTGACCTTATTGCTAAGCACATGCTCGAAGACATTGATAAGAAAACAGTCGATTTCCAATCGAATTTTGATGATTCTGAACAAGAACCAACAGTATTGCCTTCTAGGCTTCCAAATCTTCTATTGAATGGTAGTGATGGTATTGCTGTAGGTATGGCAACTAGAATACCGCCGCACAATCTTACCGAAGTCGCTTCTGCGATTGATTTACACGTTACTAAAATCTTGGAAACAAATGGGGACCTATCCACAATGCCAAATATTTCAATCAACGAATATATGGAGCATGTACAGGGGCCTGATTTCCCAACAGGAGCAAGTATTCATGGTATAGATGGAATATATGATATGTATTCTACTGGTAAAGGTAGATTCCATGTACGTTCAAAGTGCGAGGTATTAGATGACGATAAGGGCAAGCGAGTCATAATCACTGAGATTCCATATCAGGTGAAGAAAGCCGATATGCTTATTCACATCGCAGAATTAGTTACAAAGGGTACTGTTATTGGAATCCGCGACATTAGAGATGAATCAAGCAAGGAAGGAATCAGAGTTGTTATTGAAGTTAAGAATAACGCTGACCCTCATGCAGTGTTAAACCAATTATTCAAATCTAGTCGCTTACAAGAATCTTACTCGGCAAACATGATGGCAATTCTTGATGGTCGTCCTGTTTTAATGACTCTGCCAAGGATGATACACACCTATGTGACTCATAGGGAAAATGTAATTGAAAGAAGAGCAATATTTGATTGTGATAAGGCTGAAGCAAGAGCTCATATCTTGGAAGGATTGGTCAAGGCACAAGATCGAATCGATGAAATCGTCAAGGTTGGAAAAGAAAGTTCTAGCCGAGAACAATTTGAATCCGTACTGCGTGGAGATGACACATTGTCAGGCATTGCAGCATTTTCATTTACAGAACCACAGGCTAAAGCAATTGCAGAAAGAAGATTATACCAATTGAGTAGAATGGATGTTGAAAAGGTTCAGAATGAATACGACGAGTTGCAAGCAAAAATCGCAGATTTACAAGATATTATTAAGTCTCAAACTCGCCGACTGAACATACTGTTAACTGAATTATCTGAAGTTGTTGAACGACATGGTGATGAACGCAGAAGTCATATTGATCCGATGCCATTATCAATGGAAAGAGAGGATTTAATTGAGGAACGCGCTATTGTAATTACTCTTTCAAATGACAATTATATCCGCCATTCACCAGTTGAAGCGTTTAGGGTTCAAAATCGTGGAGGAAAGGGTCTGAAAGGTGTTGCAACCAAGAATGAAGATACACCTCAATTGATAATGACCTGTTTTAGCAAGGATAGATTATTGATTTTCACTGATCAAGGTCGAGTATATGGCCTAAAAGCATGGGAGACACCACTTGGTAGCCGCCATTCTAGAGGTTCGCACATCAGAAACTTACTGAGTAGTCTAAGAGAAGATGAAAACATAGTAACTATCCTACCTTTATCGCGAGAACTATTGGAAGAGCCTAAAGGGAATTTCCTATTATTTGCTACAACACTAGGTCTAATCAAGAAAACAAAACTTGAGGAATATGTTAAAATCAATAAAAACGGTAAGTTTGCATTGCGTTTCAAATTAGAAGGTGATCGCCTTGTCAATGTGCGCAGTGGAACTGAAGACGTGGATATCGTAATGATTTCAAGTACAGGATTGGCTAGTCGTTTTAGTTGTAAAAACATCAATGCAACCGGAAGAGTTTCAGCAGGAAAGTATGGAATAAAAACTGGAAATAGAAAGAATGCTGATGGTGGACATGTTGTGGGAATGATAGCAACTGGCAATGTTTCGACTCAAATTTTAACAATTTCAAGAAATGGAATGGCTAAGAGAAGCAGATTTGGAACGGGGGAACGTATCCCTCATCTAGATGCAGAAGGTGTTCAAAAAATGAACAAAGATGGTGAGTTAATGTTTGAGACCGACGGTTATCGCAAGACAAGGCCAGGTGCTAAAGGTGCTTACACAATGAATCTAGATGCTGAAGCAGGAGATGAGATCATCAGTGCAAAGCATATTCCTGATTTGGGCGACCAGTTATTCTTACTGACCAAGAAAGGAATGATGATTAGATTACAAGCGATTCAAACCAAAGAGACCAAATCTAAGAAATCAAAGGGTACACGGATAATGGAATTACGTAATGCTAAGAAAGATGGCTTTACAGATTCTTTGATTTTCACCGCGAGATTGCCTGCTGAATTAGTCGATGATGATAGCAGCACTGCCGATGCGTCAGAATCCGGTGAAACAGGCGAAGAAGAGTGATTGCCTAGATTTTTCTGTAAGCGCTTCGTTGCGACGACTTCAAACATAGTGAGTTGTTGTCATTGAACGCGGCGGCGTCTTGTCGTGGCAATTAGGTGAATTGAAATGGATGAGCGTGCACTGATTTTTGATTGGAATAGAGTCGAATATGATATTTCTCGAGACTCAAATAACCACCCGCACGGGATTTGGTTTGATGATGAGACACTGAGAGACGGATTGCAGAGTCCAAGTGCGCGTAATCCGACGATTCCACAAAAAATTGAATTGTTGGGCTATATGGAAAAGTTGGGAATTCAAAAAGTAGATCTCGGGTTGCCTGGAGCGGGTCCATTCCATCTTGAGCATATTGATGCAATGCTAAGTCATATCACTGAGAATAATTTTTCGATAAGACCAGGTGCTGCTGTTAGAACATTGATGAGTGATATTCAGCCACTGGTCGATTTACAACAAAAGCATGGAATCGAAATCCAAGCAAGTGCATTTTTAGGAACCAGTCCAATACGTCAATTCACAGAAGGGTGGACAATAGAAAAATTATTGTCAACGATGGAAACAGCAGTGTCATTCGCAGTTGAAAATGATGTTCCTGTTATGTTTGTTACCGAAGATACAACTCGGTCAAAGCCGAAAGATGTCAAAATGATTTATCAAAGAGCAATGGAATTGGGTGTAAGGCGCCTATGTGTATGTGATACATGTGGACATGTAACGCCTAATGGCGTCAAAAAGTTACTAAATTTCATCGATGAAGAAGTGATAAAAGATTCCGGATACATGAGAAGTGAAATCGAAGTTAATTGGCACGGTCATCAAGACAGAGGTTTGGGAGTAGCCAATAACATTGCAGCTGTTGAAGCAGGCGCAGATGTAATCCATGGTACTGCTTTGGGAGTTGGAGAAAGAGCAGGTAATGCTCCTCTTGACCAAACACTGGTCAATTTGAAGTTAATGGGCGCTATTGATAATGATTTGACTTTACTAAATGAATATGTAAAGAAAGCAAATGAGTATATTGAAGTTCCATTGCCACATAATTATCCAGTATTCGGGAGAGATGCTTTTGAAACTGGAACAGGTGTTCATGCTTCAGCGGTAATTAAAGCGATGAAAAAAGGCGACCAATGGCTTGCTGACAGGGTTTATTCTGGTGTCCCTGCTGCTGATTTTGGATTAAAGCAAGTTATTCGCATCGGTCATATGGCCGGCCGTTCTAACATCATTTGGTGGCTTGAACAAAAGGGAATAGAAGTAAACGAAGAACTAGTGGTTCATCTGTTTGAAATTGCTAAGAGTCAAAGAAGGAATATGACTGATAAAGAAATTCATCAAGCAGTTGATTCATTCAATAGTAATTGAAGATGATAAATTCAATTATCTTCTTCACTATCACCGATTCCATCGGTATCAACATCATCGTCTATTTTTGAAGAAGTCCATTCTGAATCAACACCTTCATCACTCCATTCGCCTTCCAGTGCGAATTCATCAACATCGGATTCTTCTCTCCAAGATGGTTCTCCTTGCGATCCACATGTGATGAATCGGCCATTTTCATCTATTTGTTGTTCTAATAATTTTAGATGTTTAGAGATTGGCAAAAAATGACCTACTGGCATTCCTGCTGAGGTAAAAGGATTTGTTGCTGCGCCAATTACTAAACCGTCTTCAGGTGCGACGACATCAACGGTCAATCCCGGTGTTGCCGGATCGGTAATACTGGCGATAACTTCTCCGTTTTTCATCAATGTCCCTGCACTAACAAACATATCAAGCAATCCACCCTCCCCAGCACGGATCCAACTCGAACCGGAAGCTAAAACTCTGAATTTTGGTCTATTTGGCTTGCCCGGAATCATTTTCATAATCCTTAGAGAATTTAGTACACCATGTATTGCAACTTTGACAGATTCATGGTCTAATAAATCTGCACCACCAGCTTCATAGGTAATTGAAGGAATATCCATGGAGTTTGCAAGTTTACGTAGAGAACCTTTTGGTGGTTTCGAGTCCAAAATTATTTCAATACCGAAAGACTTTGCAAGTAAGTTTGAGCCTACATGGGCTAGGTCGGCCCTTATTTGTGGCATATTATCTCTGCCCTTTGCAGCGCTATGTAGGTCTATTATCGCATCAGAACCTTCAATTAAATGGCGTGATATTTGAGCAGAAACCCTTCTTGTAGTGGCTCCTTTAAAATCTCCAGGGAATTGACGGTTCAAATCTCTTCCATCCGGAAAGTATCTAGATTTTTCACGATATCCAGGAAGGTTAACCACTGGAACGATTCGAATAGTTCCTGCCAAATGTGTTGGATCTAGTGCCTTACCAATATCGGTAAAAGCATTGCTCAATAGATGAGTGCATGCGCTTGGGCCAGTTAATTCATCGCCATGAATCGCTCCGAGAATAGTAACAGTAGGACCTGGACGGATGCCATGTAATATCGTTACAGGAATTGGCCAAGATTCACCCAATTGGACTTCTAATAGAGGTAATTTAATTGTTCTTAATGTTCCGGGTTTAACGCGCTTTCTGTAGAATCGTACATCATTCCATTCAGCCCCTCTATCCCACTCTGGATGTGCTTCGGGCTCATGGGTTGACATTGCTTCTTCGATGGCCATTCTGCGTATTTTGGGTATTTCCAAGGCGACGCGAACTTTGGTCTTCTTGGCCTTCTCCTTGTCACCCATGAACAGTCCTTTCATTCATTGGCCATCAATACTACGCTTCTTCGGGATGAATCACCAAAGCAAACATAGACTTTGAGCATAAGCCACCAACATGAGCGGAGTCGGAGTGCAACGTCAATATGCTGCCAAGTCAATTTGCTTTGGCTGTGGGCCTGCAAATGACAAGGGTTTGAAGATTGATAGCCATCGTATTGACAACGGATTGACGCTAAATTTCACTCCAGAAGAACACCATCAGGCATTCCCAGGTATGATAAATGGTGGAATCATCGGCACACTGTTAGATTGCCATGGTAATTGGACTGCTGCAATTGCCATTATGGAGGCCCAAGGATTGAAAGAGCCTCCATGTACTGTAACAGCTTCATATTCTGTAAATTTACGCCGCCCTACGCCAAAAGATTGTGAATTGGTAATTACAAGTCAGGTAAAGGAATTAAAAGATGACAGGGCTGAAATCGAATTATTGTTAGAGGCGAATGGCAAGGTCTGTGCTACAGGTAGCGGGTTATTCGTGGCAGTAAAAGAAGGCCATCCTGCTTATCATCGTTGGAATTGAGGTGATGACTTGGCCAAAGCAAATGGCATTGCTTATGCTGCTTTGTTGCAGTTGCGGGATGATGTCATACACATAATGAAAGACATGCCAGCATGGCAGAATGAAGATGTTGAAAAGTTGGCCGAAATACCACTCGGTGTGTTGAGAAGAAATGCAACTCAAAGACATGGGGTTACAAGATGGAAAAGGGGCGTCAATCTCAATCAACTGACCGTTTTTGATGTGGAAGTGATAGATCTTCATCCATCTTTATTGAAGGATGAATGGAAAGCATATGCAGCATTTGTCTTGCATCATGAATATATTCACGCACTTGGCTGGAGAGCGCATAATTCTATTTTCAGAGCCTTAGAAAATTCATGGCCAGGCACTACTAATGAGTTAGATGGGCCAAATTTCACAGAATCATTGAGATTAGCAAATGCGAAATGGCTTTGGGTTTGCAAAACTTGTGAAAAATCATATCCTCGGCAAAAACGAGGCAATAGAAAATACAAATGCAGACATTGTTGTACAATATTAATCGATAAGAAAGTGCAACCAGAATGAGCAGTTTACTTTTTACGCAAATAATCGGCTAATTCAAAGCAGAAGTCTATCAGCAAGTACTATGAGAGCGGAGTCTAGGTCAACTTCGTTGACAATATTATTTCTCTGCGTTCTGCTTTCATCTATGATTCCAATCTCTTCAGCAGGATTAACCGACAGTACAAATGGGGGGAACTTGTTTTTAGCCTGTGATGATATTGAGAATTGTTCATTATCATCTACTGCAGCAACAGGTGAAGAAATGATATCTCAAGATGTGGTGACAACTCCAGGACAATCAAAGAAAGTAACTTTGGAATTTGAAATGGAACCGAGACAAATAGAATTAGCATTACTGCCAGATATTTTGGATGAAATGGTAATTGATTTACGTTTGAGAGAAGATCTAACAGGTTGGACTCGACCAGAATTAGATGTCTCTTTAATCATCGGAAATAGTGTCACGGATTGGAATTTTCCTGCTCAGAACATTCCTTCTCAAACCGCTAATGAACCCTATAGAATAAATGATGAAGTACTTGATTTACAAAATGAAAGGTTGCTGTGGGCAGGGCAAAATGTGCGCTTAAGACTGACATTTACAATCGATAGGCCAAGTACCTGGGAACTACATCTTTGGGGTAATTCATTGTTAGAATTGACAATTCCATGGTCACAAAATATCGAAGAAGCAAATAGTGATGAGCCATCAAGTGATTCTAATCCAATAGAAGATGAATTTGAAACTGTGCATTATGGTGCATTGGTTGAAAATGATAGAGATTGTTGGACATTTGAAATCGAAGAACATGAATTGTTGAAAGTGATTATTATTTGGCAACCAGTGCCAATTGAAATTGAACAGTCTCATGGTTTACCAGATTTAATAACACCAAATGGGAGGCTATCTGGACAACCAGAAATAATATTTGAAGAGGATGAGGAGGAAACTAGAATTTCATATCGCTGGAGGGCATTACCAGTAGGTCAATACAATCTATGCTTCGGTGGTAAGGCAGGCGCATTTCAATCATATTCTTGGGCTGGATTATTAGGATTCGAAGGAATGGGGCCAATAGATCCTAATGGTTTTGAAAGTGAGTCCTATTTCCCTGCAGGTTCTGCAATAATCGATGACTCTGTAACGGCAATAAATCTGCAAAGAACTAGTAGCCCGTTATTGATGCTAAGCATTCTATCTTTTCTCGGTTTTGGCTTCGGAGCACTACGCTTAACAACATCAGCAACAGTTCGTTTCGGACTCTTTACACCCGGTGTTATACTCCTGCTTTTTGGTGGTATAATTAGTCCAATATGGGCATTAGCAGACGAGGTTCAACTCGAAGATGAAATTTCATTTGATGAAATGATAGATATGAGATTACAACAATTATGGGATGTATCTTATCCTGGAGTTCCACAGCAAACCTTGGTTGAGCATACTGGTTCTACTTGGGGTATGTTAGATGGTGAGACGTTCAAACTGAGATTAAATGTTGAAAAAGCATATCCACTACCCGATGGAAGATACCAATTATTGATTCCCGAATTACAGTCATTCAGAATAGATAAGGCCATATTTTCGCAAGTCGCAGAAGGTGGTGCACAAACCACCGATCAAGGAATGCTAGAACAACAGACTGTGAAATTCATCCTACTCGCTGGGCGTTCGTTATTATTGGACCTTCTAATTTTGGAAGCATTGATGGTGGTTGACGAGGAACCATCGTCATCCATCTTCCATCTTGAAGTTGACATGGTTGGAACGAGTTCAACCGGGGCGGTTTCAGTACCTGCTTGGGGTACTAGACCCTCATTTATTTCACAAGGCGAGTGGTCCAAATTACAGTCTGCATTATTCCCAGAAAGAATTTCTGTCACATTATGTGATTGTGAATTGGATTTGTTGGATGTTAGATTCACAGAATCACAAGGATTTGACCTCGCAGATATTCCGGATGCTAAATTGGTACGGAATGCAGGTGGATTGATGGACAATTCGGTATTAATTGCAGTACTTGGTTTTGTCTTATGCCTAGTAGCAACACGAATTGAGTATGTGAGGTACAAGGGTGCAATCGAACTAGCGGAAACAATATTTACGCAATCCAAATGGAATTGATGAATCACTTCTTTTCTAGTGCTTCATCGATCGCTTTCTCGATATCAGATTCTTCTAGTTTCGATTCTTTTGCTGCCTTCTTGATAGACTCCGATTCTTTTTTAGTGATTTTTCCATCTTTTGCAGCCGATTTAATGGCTGCCTTAACGTTCATTTCTGCTGCTTCGGCATCAGTGATACCCAAAGCTTGTTGGAATGATTTTAATTCTGCTAATTCTTCTTCGGTAATTATTCCATCTTCCCATGCTGAACTATATGCTTCAACAAGGAATTCCTTGTATGCATCTGGGTTTAGGAGAACATCACGAATTAATCCATGGTTTACACCTGAACTGGCAGGCGCAACTTCTAGTATTGCGATTGAACGGCGTATTTCTTTAACAGCCATATCTTTCAAACCATGACCAGCCCAAACAGCACCGGCGGCAACGACGGCCGCTGCAAACCAGCGCATAACGTCAGGATCAACCAGATTTCCGGGGCTAATCAAATGGAAAATTCCTAGCACGGCCATCGCTGCACCGCACATTACTTCGAACCAATCGTTCAAGTCAGGTTCGTCATCAAATACTGAAAGACGCTCTTCCACAATCGACTCAACATCATCTCTCATGAAATAGGCACCGTTAGCGGTGGGTATTAGGGATACCGCATGTGATGGGAGAGTTTTCATCAAAACTTCCAAGATTATTGATGGCGAATTATTAAATTTATAGCAAAATGAATAGGCGCGCTCCTTTTGGACTGTTGGCGAGTATGTGACTTTATGTCGGCGCAACATAGTGAGGTGATGTCTTTAGATTTGCCCGATAATGCAAAGAAGTTTTTTACTGATGTATGGGGGATTAAGAAATTACATCCGCCACAATCAGAGGCTATGCCTGCAGTGCTTTCAGGATCTAATATATTATTGGCAATACCAACTGCAAGTGGTAAGTCTCTAGTTGCTTACATTGCGATTTTACGGAAATTGTTAGTTGATGATATCGGTTCAAAAGCAGTATATATTGTACCATTGAAGGCACTAGCCAGCGAGAAATACGAAGAATTAAAGGAGCTGGGTGACCATCTCGGTTTAAAAATCGGTCTTGGAATCGGTGATTCGGTACGTGAAGTTGCAAACACAGATACATGTGATATTCTAGTCTGCACATCGGAAAAACTGGATTCAATCATGCGTTCAAATTCAGATGTCGTTGCAAATGTTTCTATTGTAATCGCCGATGAGTTCCATCTTATGAACGATTCATCTAGAGGTCCAACCTTAGAAATAAATTTGACTAGGCTTAGGTATCTAAGGCCGGAGTCACAATTGATCGCTCTCTCCGCAACCGTTGGTAATTGTAAGGAGTTGGCAGAATGGTTAGATGCCACATTAGTACAATCTGATTGGAGGCCAGTAGCACTCGAGTACTCTACTTTTCACGATTTACACATAGAACCTAGAATGGTCCAATCATCGCAAATTGGTGAAGAGATAGCAAAATTGAATCCGCCCAGAGATCTCGAAGGTCCAAAGTCACATCCAGCCGGAGCGATCGTAATTGATTCACTTGCTCAAGATGGACAATTACTCGTTTTCGTCGGAACTCGTCGTTCTGCCCAATCTGAAGCTCACTCTCTTGCGAAGAGGGTCAAAAAAGTTCTGGCCAAACAAGATCCAGAACGCCTGGCTAAATTGCAAGAATTAGCCGCGAAACTATCAAGGAATGCCCAATCTACAATGGGTGAGTCGCTATGTGAATCAATCTCAGGGGGTGTTGCGTTTCATCATGCTGGGTTAACACATAATCAAAGAAAAGAAGTTGAGTCAGCATTCAAGCAAGGATTGTTAGTTGCCTTGACAGCGACACCGACTCTTGCAGCAGGAGTGAATTTACCTGCGAGAAGGGTACTTGTTAGAGATATAAAACGCTGGGATGATGGAATGAGCAGGCCTCTTCCGGTAATGGAAATGCGGCAAATGCTAGGACGTGCTGGAAGGCCAAGATACGATGATTTTGGAGAAGCATGGATTCTCTGTAAAGGGACAGATGGTTGGGAATTAGCAGATGAAGTCAGTGATAAATACTTCTTTGGTCCGATTGAAGATATTACTTCTAAACTAGCCAGTGAACCGGCGATGAGGATGCATTTATTGTCGATGATAACATCGGGTGGAATGCAACATCGTTCGTCAATTTTTGATTTTTTCAAGGCTACTTTCTTAGGTCATTGTATCTCATCAGGGGTGCTTGAAGAACGCCTTGATAAGATGTTAAAATGGCTTATAGATGAGCGATTTATAAGAAAGGATGGAATTGATGAACATTTCTCGCTGAGCCATGATAGCAAGCAACAAGCCGATGAGAGTTCTGATTCAGAAACAGATATGCCGGCGTGGGCAAAAATAGCAGATTCAACAGGAGGTGTTGAATTCAAATTTGAAACAGAAAGTTATTCTGAACAATCGTATATGAATCGGAGTTCAGCACACACTGGTGCAACTCTTGGTTTTTCTAATGCTGCAGATCTAAGAAGTGTGGGTGGATGGAAAGCAGAAAAATCCACTGATGATTTAGCGATGAAATATGAAGCGACGATAATGGGGGAACGAGTCACTCAATTCTATTTGGACCCACTCTCAGCATCTATTCTAAGGCATGGCTTGAGGAGAGCAATACGTCGTTTAGTAAGAGATAATGCCCCTGTTACTGATTTTGGTTTATTGCATCTTGCAACCGCAACTCCAGATTTTTCTTCACTATGGGCTAAGTCAAAGGATATGGCCCCGGGTTCACCGCTATGGGTCAAAACAAATTCTGTTGAAGATGAATTATTGCACGATTCATCATATGAAGAGAGATTACTCGGTTATGTAAAATCTTCATGGATGCTGGAAATGTGGATGGATGAGAATACGCTAAGAGAAATCGAAGCAACATTAGAAGTTACCCCAGGTGATGTAAATTATCGAGTTGATATCATCAGTTGGCTAATGTCAGGTGCGCAAGCAATTCTAATGGCAGATGATGTTTTTTCTGAAGAACATATGGAGCACATCGCAAAATTATCCACTCAAATTGATATCATCAAACAAAGAGTTAGACACGGTTGTAAGAAGGATCTACTGCAATTGGTAAATCTCCGTTCAATTGGTAGGAGAAGAGCTAGAGAACTCGCAGCGTTGGGCTATAGAAGCGTCAAAAGTTTGGCAGCTATGAATCATAAAGAGATTTCAACCCTGTCTAGTAAACGCGGCTGGGGGCCAAAAATCGTTGATAATTTGCTTATTGAAGTCGGTAAATACATCAAACGTGAAAATGCTGATAAAGGCAACTTAAAGTTTCTCGAGTCTGAACAATTACGAGATGACGATATCCCACTAGATGGGGAGAATTAAGCGGTTGATTGAAAATAGAAGCGCTCCTGCCTCGTAACGATGACAATGCCTAAGTTTCCTTGCGTTGCATGGCGAAGTGACAAACCAGTTACTTCAAAACACTTGATTGGTAAGTTCCTTGAAAACAGATTTGATGAAAGATGGATGTTGGTAGCTCAACATGCAGTTCAATTTGAGCAGCAACTTTGGACAGCTTGGAATTGTTGTGAAAGGAATTTTGCTAATGGCAATCAACTCGCCAGAGGGAGGGATGCAGAATTCTTGCGATATCTTGCGGGGACGCATCACGTTAGTGAGGCATTTTCTAGGGCTGGCATTCAAGATGGAGTTACATCAGGGTGGATTTTATATTTACCAAAACCGATATTGACACAACAGGGGGTTGCAGGCTTGCAGCCCTCAGGTTGTGATGAGGTCATTGATAGTCAATTTGAATCCGATTGCCGTAAATTACTTTCAAATCTTGGATTACAATATGCCGATGAGGTGCCAACATTCTCTCCTGCGGGGGCCAAAAAATTAGGATTGATGACCGAAGGGATTCCTCTGGACAATCTTCAGCAAGGATTAGTGGGGCATATTTTATCCGCTGATTTTTCAGCATAATCGTCATTTCTGGATAAATAAGTTCTAATCTTTCAATAAGAGAGTTCAAGCACTGCGGGCCCTTACCTAAGTCTATGGTGATTAGTTCTAGTCCATCAAACTCCGAAATTACTACAGGCCGTTATTTAGACCAAAGAAAGATTGGTAATGCTCTACAACAGGCTGTTGATTTCGGTGCAAGTTATGCAGAAGTAAGATTGGTTGCAGAGACTGGTTCAAGTGTAAATCTAAGAGATGGAATTTTGGAAAATGCGATTCCAGGTCAAGAAGTAGGCGTAACTCTCAGAATTCTTGCAGATGGTGCATGGGGAGTTCATTCAACTACTGACATAGCATCATTACCTGAGCAAATTGAATCTACTGTTCGATTGGCAAAGGCGGTTGCAAAGCGCAGGTCAAGTTCTGACAAACCAGTACAGTTGGCCGAAATACCAATTTTCCAAGATGAGATTCACTGGCGGCCAAAAAAGGATATCAGAAATACTGATCTTTCAACTAAAATAGATATGTTGAAGAATATCGCTGATAGTGCAAGTGATCACGAGAAAGTAGTTTCAACCACTTGTGGGTGGTCCGATGAACATATCCACACCGAACTATTGACTAGTGAGGGCATGGATAGGGTTTGGTCTTTCCAACGTTCATTGGTAAGAGGTATGGTTACTGCAAGAGATGATAGCGAAGTAGTTTCCTATAGAACAAGATATGGAGGCGAAGGAGGCCTAGAATTAATCGAATCTTGTGACTTAGGTCAACTCGGTAACGATGCAATGGTTGCAGCACTAAGATTGTTGAAAGCAAAACGTGCACCTTCAGGAAAAATGCCACTAATTGCAGACCGTGATCTTACTGGCGTATACATTCACGAGGCACTTGGCCACCCATGCGAAGCAGATTTAGTCGCAGCAGGAGACTCCTGTCTGGATGGTAAATTGGGTCAGAAGATTGGGTCAGATATTGTTACAGTTGTAGATGACCCAACTATGAGAGGTGGATACGGCGCTTATCCAATAGACGATGAGGGAGTAAATACTAGGGCCAAGAGATTGATTACCAATGGCGTTCTAACCGAATATCTCAACCATAGGGAGACAGCGGCACATTTCGGTATACAACCAAATGGAGGTGCTCGTGCCCAAGATGGCCTGCATCACCCACTTGTCAGAATGTCAAATACCATGATAATGGGTGGTAATCACGATACCATTGATGATTTAATGGAAGATATTGATTATGGAATCTATGCCTGTGGTTCTCGTGGCGGTCAGGTTGATACTGGTAAAGGTTCATTCCAATTCGCAGCACAGGAAGCGTGGCTAATCGAAAACGGTGAACTGACAACACCTTTGAAAGATGTTAGCGTTAGTGGATTAACATTAGAGATTTTACAAAATGTAAACGGATTAACTAGGGATGCAAAGTTAGCAGCACCTGGTTTCTGTGGCAAAGGGCAAACTGTTCCGGTTGGAGATGGTGGCCCAATAATGCGTATTAGCGAGGCGTTGGTGGGATAAATGCTACCGGATGATGCTGTAGAGCGTATCGTTGAAGGTGCGCAATCAATTGGCAAGATCTGTCAATCCAAAGGAATTGGTGAGTGGGAAGTTGTCGCATTTCAATCATATGGTCATGAATTAGATATTGAAGCGGGTAAGATCACACTCGCAGCCGGAGGAGGAGACGGCGGATATGGTGTACGAGTATTGGATGGTGGGCGTTTTGGATATGCTCATTTAGTAGATGTTTCAGGTGCTGAGCATGCCGTTTCTCAAGCAATTTCTATTGCAAAGGTTTCACCTTCTGTTGAAGGTTTTTGTCTTCCACAAAATCAAAAATCTACCGATGTCTTAGGTCGCTGTGATAGTAAGATTCTAGATGTTGGTCCAGAATATCTATTAGAACAAGCGGATTCAATATTGAGCGAAGTTGCTTCATTGGATTCAAGAGCGGTTGTAACTGGCGGTGGTGTCGGCGTTTCAGCTACAGCGGGAGCCATAGTAACCAGCCAAGGAATTTTATCCAGTGGGATCACAACTTCGCACGGAGCGGGAGTTCAAGTCAGTATAGATGAGGACGATGAATTAACCAGCGCTTGGGAAAGCAGTTCTAGTCGTAAATTACTAAAATCAATTCCAGATTGCATCGAAACTTCAGTTCATTGGGCTCAGTGTACCAGAGGGCCGATAGAAGTTGATTCACAAGCAGTTGATTGTCCGGTATTGATGACTAGTGAAGGTTTCTCGCCATTGTTTTCTGTTTGTATTCCAGCAGCAGCCAAAGGTGAGAAATTGGCGAGGAAAGAGTCTTTTTGGTCTGGAAATGAAGGGCTAATGGTCCTTGCTAATGACTTGACACTAATCGATGATGGATTGATGGAAGGTGGGATGGGTAGTTCAAGCCTAGACGGAGAAGGAGTTCCTAGACAGACTCAGACTTTGGTGGAAAATGGAAGACTAGTAGGCTCTATGTGGTCTACAAGAGATTCAGCACAAATGATGGCAGAAGGAAGAATTGAGTATGCCCAATCAACTGGATCAGCCTCCAGGGGTAGTCATCAATCGCCACCATATACTGGCTGTTCCGATATGATTCTAAAATCAAGCAAAGGCGGAAAGAGTCGTGATGATTTAATTTCTCATATGGAAAATGGATATATTGTCCACAGTGTTATGGGGGCTCATACCGCTAATCCAACCAGTGGTGATTTCTCTGTTACAACAAGTACGATCTTGAAAGTAGTTGATGGTCAAATCGTAGGGCCGATTAAGCAAGCAGGCCTCTCCGGAAATATTGCAAAGGCGCTATCAAATGACATAATATTAGGGGATAGGCCGATAATCCAGGATTCATATTCTACTGGAGGGATGCATATTCCTGATGTATTGGTGATGGATGGATTTAGAATAAATCCGGCTTGAAGTTTAAATATTATATTTCAATATTTATTAAATCACTCATTTTACTTTCACTTTTCATAATTGGGTCGTGAAATTGTTTATTAGCCCTAGTCTATTTTGCTTAGTTCCATGGAGGTCAAGGGAGTGTCAAGTCTCAACCAAAACGCACGAAAGCCCGCATCCTATTCATTGAATAGGACACTAACGAATGAAGATAATAGAGGTGTCAAATATGTCTGATGGACAGTTTGATTCCTATATCGAAGCAGTACAAAAGGAATGCCCAGAAGCAGATCACGACGCGATTGCTACTGCATTCTTGAAATACCAGGATGATTTTAAAATTCCTCCTCAAGACTCGATGAGGTCTATCATTAGAAGTCTGAACAGTTCAAAGTCAATTCCAAACACTAGGGCTGGTGGGTCATCTTCTTCATCCCAACCAGTAGCGACAAAGAAAGTCGAACGTTTGAATGAATTGAAGGCTGCTGATAAGGAAATTGAAATCGAAGTTGAAATCATTTCACATAATTTGCGTGAACAAACAATTCGCGGTGAACAAAAGCAAATCGCTTTCGGATTGTTAGAAGATAACCCTTGGGCAGAAAACGGCGACAAGAATCGTTGGGAATACAAAGATTGGGCACCGAGTCCAAATCTGGCACCTGGTTCAATCGTAAGACTTGAAGGGGTTTCAGTAAATGAATATCAAGGAAAAATGTCTCTAAATATCAATCAATCCTCCCGGGTTGTTGTTATCCGTGAAGGAACTAGACCAGTGGTGGCGCCAGGGGAAGCTCAAGACATTGCTTCACTTCCAACTGATGGGTATGCCTGCGTAGTTGGCAGAATTCTCTCGTTAAGAGAAGACCAGATACACAAAAAGGACGGTTCAGGTTCAATAGACATCGTCAGAGGACGATTGGCTGATGAATCAGGAATAATTGGATTCCTCTCTTGGGAATCATTTGAACATAAAGTCGGGGCCTTGATAAAAATTGATGGTGCTCAAATCCGTACCTTTAGGGATACACCTGAGTTGAATTTTGGAAGAACTACAAAGGTTGAATTATTCCACGATAAGAATTTTCCGGGCATTGAAACATTATCCAAGCAAACGGTCTTGACAGTTTCCGAGTTAAGAGATGGTGCAAGGGATGTTGATACAGTTGTACAGATTATCGAATGGTCAAAAAGAACATTCACCAAAGATGGTACCGATAAATATCTTTGGTCTGGGCAAATCGCAGACCCAACTGGAAGATGTCGAATGAGTGCATGGGAAGATTTGCCTATTGATGTAGATAGTTTACCCCTCACAGTAAAGCTGAAAGGAGTTAGAGTAAGAGCATGGCAAGGAATACCAGATATCACAGTTGACACAGCAGATCAAGTTGAAATGTTGGATAAATCACCTTGGGATGAGGATATTGATTTTAGCACACATACAGTGGAAGTAGTTCTCAATGAATTGGCGACTGGGGCGAGCAGGGTCGGCGTTACAACCGAGGCAATCGTAGTAAGTGTTAGAGAAGATTCTGGTTTTATTCAAAGATGTACCGAATGCAGGAGAGTTCTGAGGGATGGACATTGCGCAACACATGATGCTAATGACGGTGAAACAGATGTTAGGATGCGATTGGTTATCGATGATGGATTAGCAAGCATGTCCTTACTAATTAACAAGGAAGGAAGTTTAGGTCTACTCGCTATGACAGAAGAAGAACTTGGTTCAGAGATTAATTCAAATGGGCAATTAGATTTCGTACAAACTCTAAGGTCAAAAATGTTAGGGCGAAAAATTCGTGCTTCAGGTCGAACAATCGTTGATGAGCAAGGTGGTATGATGTTGGCAGATAGTGCAGAAATAGTCGAAGAGGATGCTGAGATGAAAGCAACTGAAATCAGAGCGCAATGGGGGGTGAATTGATGCAAGCAGGACCTAGGGTAAAGCGCCAACCTGCATGGCATATGCTCGCATCAGAATTTAGAGATGCAACCCTTAACGAAAAAGGGTCTGGAGAATTTGATCCATCCTTTGTAATTACCAAACTAGGAGCGAAAGTAAATCGTGTAATAGTTGCAGGTTTGCTCGAGAGATTAGAAGTTAGTGAAACAGCAAATGGTTCGACTTTGTATCAAGGTCAATTAAGAGACCCTTCCGGACAACATTATTTCTCGGTTGGAGATTATGCCAGTGAAGCAATGCGTGAATTAACAACGAGATTAACTGCAAAAATGGAAGCAGGTGAACCTGAATTGGTGTTGATGGTTGCAAAGGCGCGATGGTACCAAACAGAAGAAGGTGCAATCTATACCTCGCTAAGGCCTGAAGAAGCTTGTATTATCGATGTCAAAACATATGCGAATTGGATAACACGTGCTTGCCAAGGTACAATTAACAGAATGGATGCATTCTCAGCATCTATTGAACTTGAACCAACTAAACAAGCATATTCAGCAAGTGAAAGTATACCGGACTACCTGGTGGAGGGTTTGATAACTTCTAGAAACCACTATGGTGAAATTGATTTGGAGCAATATAAATTGAATATAATGCAAGCCCTAGATATCGCTGAGGGTAAGATGTCTAGCGCCACAAAACCAGTGCCGGTACTCTATGTATCATCCGCTGTAGAAGGTGATGATGAAGAGGAAGGTTCCGATTTAGAAGAGTGTGTGCTATCGTTAATTCGTCAACTTGATCAGGGTGATGGGGTTGACTTTGAAGCACTACTCAGTAATGCCAATGCTAGAGGTTTTCCACGACCCGATGGCGAAGCGATGTTGGATGAATTATCTGAAAAAGGTGTAGTCCATGAGCCTCGATTTGGCTGGTTCAAAATTGTTGAATAAGTGATTGACAATCCAACACATTGAATACCCGCTCGGGTTGTGGTCAGTATAGAGGTCGTAGCATGGCAGGAATAGATTTCTTCATCCGTCCCGCAACAGGGACAACAAGCGCAGATTGGATTAGAATACCAAATACCGATATTCGGGTAAAACTTACTCGTAGAATTACCAGAACAATTGTAAGGGGTGGAGAAGGTGATAATCTAAACGACGAAGGCTCTGAATCTACTGTTTATACAGTTAAAGGGGAGATTGGTATTGATGAATATAAAACACTTAATTCTATCTTTAGAACCGGTCAACCATTCATTCACGATCCTTTTGAAGAACGAGATGTGAAGGTTGTTTTCGCAAGTATGGAATACAATAGTGATAGCGAATCATTCTTGTTGGAATTGATTGAAGATATCGTTTGAGGTGGAATAATGAGGATTTTGGATGAAAAGAGAGAAGGTCTCTATGTCATCCGAACTCTTGATGTTTTAATGTCCTCCGGTGTTGGTCTTGAAGCCGCTTTACACACTATCGGGCAAGGTGGTTATGGAATCATCAGTGAAGATTTTTCTAAAATAATGAAGCGGTTGTCTGGTGGTAAATCCAGGGGCCTTGAATATGAACTAAAGAGTATGATGAATCTTGCTGAATCCGATGGATACCGTAGATTGTTGAATACTCTTTACACCAATGTTACTCAAAATACCGATGTCGTAGAAACGTTGAGAAAGCAAGGCTCAAGAATGGAAGAAGAAAGGGCAGAAGAAGTCAAAAAATACATCGAAGAACTTGGCGGAGTTCCTGAAACTTTACTTTCAATAGGAATGATTGGTCCAATTATCTTGTCAATCGCAGGACTAATTCCGCAATTATTAACTGGAGATATTGCAGCATTTATGTCAATACCTGATCCTGCTCTAATTAGTGGTGTAGTAAATGGTGGATTGATTCTGACTTTGGTTGGCATGATGCTAATTGGCCTAAAGGCCCACACCAAGGACCCGGGATTGTGATATTATGTTTTTCCGATTCCTAGAAGCTTTCAATGGTGAACCATTATTACTTTATTTGGGTGTTATTGGAATTGCAATTGCAGGTGGCGGAATCCCACCTATCATCGAACGCAATCGTAGAAGAAAGATAGAGAATTCTTTACCAGGACTGCTTGAATCTTTGGCGAGTTCGGTTGGAGCAGGACATGGATTGCAAGAGGCTATGATGGAGCAATCAAAAAGTGCACCAGGTTTGCTTAGTGAATTATTAAAGGAAACATTAGAAGAGAGTCATTCATCTGATATTAACTCAGCCCTAACCTCTTTTTCTGCAAAAACAAGGTCTTCTCAGGTACAAAGAGTGATGATGTTACTTGAGACTGCAATGGAGCAAGATGCACCGTTACAAGGAATTTTAGATAGTCTAAGTCATGATTACGAGCGGCTTAACGATTTAATCAACAGAAGGGAAAATGAATTATTGGGGAGGGGGATTCTGATCATAATGTTCGTTTCTGTCGGTCTTCCTGGACTAATTGCATTTATTGTAGGTCTTTTCGCACCAGCAAGTGCTGGATTCAAATTAGATGATTTCAATGCCACATTTGGAACATTCTTTGCTGCTGCTTCAGCAGTGGGCGTCGGAGTGTCTGGAAGAATGCTAGGTCGTTTGAAGAGCTATCTGTGGTTCATACCATTGTGGATGGCGATCTCAATGGGATTGTATTTAGGTGCGGTTAAGGTAATAGGTGGTGGTTAAAATGTCTGAAAGAATATTAGAACAATACGGAAGAGTAACGATTTACATGGAAGATAATCATCCATCCCCTATATATCATGTCGATGGAGCAGTAGAACCAAATCCATATGGAGATTTAGCCATTCTATTGGAAGATGATGCACTTGAAGAGGTAATGTATAACGGAGGTGTTCAATGTGTGAAAGTTGCCCATAGAGAACATGGAATGTGCAGAACTAATATTACAATAGATAATGTATCCGGTTTGCAAATTGCCAAAAATATTGCTGCATTCACTAACGTACCACTTGGAGATGGACCCGGATTAGTTCCCATCTTTGATGGAAGACTACCAGATGGTTCTCGTGTAAATGGGACAATACCTCCAGTTACTCCAGATGGACCTACATTGACTATTAGAAAATTCAAGGAAGATCCGCTTACTATAATCGATTTAGTTCGTTTTGGAACTGTGAACTCAAGACTTGCTGCAATGATGTGGGTTTGGATTGAGGGATTGGATAGTCGTCCTGCAAATTTCGTAATTGCAGGTGGTACTGGTTCAGGTAAAACTACCACCTTGAATTGCATGGGAATGTTCATCCCATGGTCAAGGCGTTTGCTAACAGTGGAAGATACTGCTGAATTACAAGTTTACCACGACCATTGGTTGAGAATGGAGACTAGGAGAGAGAGGCCTGATGGAACTCCAGAAGTAGATATGAATGATTGTTTGAAATCTTCACTACGTATGCGCCCTGACAGAATTATCGTGGGTGAAGTACGTGGTCCGGAATGTGCAACTCTATTGACTGCTATGAATACTGGACACGATGGTTCGTTCGGTTCATTGCACGCCAATACTGCACAGGAGACAGTCACAAGAATGATCAATCCTCCGATGAATGTTCCACCTATCATGCTTTCAGGACTTGATTTAATCATAATCCAAGCACGTCTTCACGTCAATGGAAAAACAGTTCGGAAGATAACAGAAGTTGCTGAAGTTGCAGGAATGGAGGGCGATAAACCACGTCTCAATATCATTTGGAAGTATAATGCAGCTACTGAACAAATTGAGGAAACAGGAATCCCTAGTAAATTAAGAGAAACTATTTGTAAAGCAGCAGGAGTTTCTCCTGCAGTATTTGAAAAGCATGTAGAACAAAGACAGGCTATACTCAACGATATGGTCCATAGAGGAATCGATGATATACAAAGAGTATCAACAGTAATTCAAAACTTCTATGCATCTAGGGCAAATTGAATAATTAAATTCTTAATCGTTTTAAAATGTTGTCAACTCGGTCAATCTTTGCTCTTACATCTATTAAGTGATCTGCAGCATTTGCAACAGATTCTGCAAGTTCTTGTTCAGGTTCTAAAGCAACAGTTTCTTGCTTTGGTTTGAATGCTTCAGCAAGTGCTTGTAATTCAACAACAATGGCATCAACTTGGTTATCTGAGATAATAATTCCAGGTGCAATACGCGGTATTTCAGCAGGAGATATAAAGCCTAATTCGGAACCTATAATCCCTGCACAGGCAAGTATCCTAGGCCTCAATGTAGAAGTATTTACTTCATAGCCTCTAGATTCAAGGAATCTGATGACAAGTGCTTGCTGAGCTTCAGAAAAAGTTCCTTCACTTGATTCCAAGACGGTTTCAACAAGTTCTTCAAAGGCTACAATATTTCTCTCAATCCGATCTAGAGTTCGGCATTCGGCTGCTTGAAGATGAACCGTCCCATGCTGAAGAATACGAAGTACACGGTTCCTTCTTGCTACAGATGGGTCTTGAAGTGCTTGTGCTTCACCGATATCAACATGTAGATCAAACAAAGCATGAAGTCTTCCAGAGATACTTGGAATTCTCAAGTCAAGGCCTAATGAGCGACCGACTTCTTCAAATGCCATTCTAGCCTTTACTAACTCACCAGGGTGAGCTGCTAAAGTATCAGCTAATTGTCCACGTAATGAATTTCTTGCACTCTCAAATGCCCTCAATGCTTCTCTTTCAGTCCACGAAGTAGGAGTCGAATGCAAGGCATTCTTTTCATTTTGGCTTCTGAAATCCAACTCCATTATGGTATTGCGGATAGAATCTCTTACGGCAAGAATATCACATGCAAATCCATGATTAGAAAGGCTGGATATGAACACTTCCAAGTCTTCACGGTCACTGGTCGAAGAGATCATGAGGAAATCACGACCAGCTGCTTCAATCTCAGCATTTCTTGAATTTATTTCCATCAATGCGGCTTCAGTTTCTAGACTGTGCTTGGATTCTGGCTCCATGATTTGTGCAGATTGAATCATCGGCGGAACAGAATCTTCTTCGATTTTTTGTTTGCCTCTCAATGCAACATCAATATCTGCAGAAACTGATGCTAAGGATGGATTCAGTCCTTCTTCAGCCAATTCAGTTCTCAGTTCAGTTTCTTCCTCGAAAGTCCACCCTGCTGGATGCTCAGAAACAAAATCACTAACGGTATTCTGAATTGCTGTGCTACTGTCTGTTTGTACTTGGGGCGCTGAATCTTCACTTGGATATGGGATATTTGGAAGATTAATATTGCCACGCGGCCTTCTCAAACTCTTCTTCACTTTACCCCAGCCACCTTGCTGACTTGCAAGAACTCCGGCGATTCTAACCAGCAGTGACTGCTTATTTCCAGAAAGAGGCAATTCTAACACTTTACACATTGCATGTAATTGGTCTCTTGTGCGTTCGTCCAGTTTCTCAACCAGTAGGACCTTTGGGTCGTGATATAAATGGAGATATAATCGCTGTCTACGTGCTCTAATAGAGCCAGATTTCTTTATTCCAAAGACTCCTACAATCTCGCCCATTTCTGCATTCATTAGATTATTAATCCCATCTTCGGACAAATCCCATTGGTCCAAAATCAAATGTTGAATTAAGCGGGCACGAAGCGATTCCACCGAACCGGACTTAGGTAGTTGATACGCGATTGCGATTTCCTTCAAATCGTCAAACCTAGCCTGATAAAGTTCAGTCAAGAGAGCCCCTTTGTCGACCATGATATCACCTTCAATTACCAATCCGTCACTTAGAGTATATGTGTCTTCGCAGTAACGCTAACTAAGAATTGCCGTTTTTGTAGGTTAAATATGATAATCCATGGCTCTTACTGGAATTTTTGAGAATCCATACGAGGGTTTGAAATGATGAATGCATACAGCCGAATTGGTTGAACATGGGCAATGAGGAACGTGCAGCTAAATCTTCTCTTAAGGAAGCACAACTGTTAGCATCTGCGATTAGTAGTACAATTAAAAGTGATTTCAGAGGAGAATTTAAAATCTTTGAATCTAATTTGATGGCCCGTGTTGGAAATGCTGAGATCGCAGTAATCGATGCTGCACGAACCAAAGATGCGATTATTGCAGGCGTGGTTATACTGCGAAAACAATTAGATAAAGCTCAAAGGAAGTTTTCTCGTAGCAATAATTCGAACGAATTAAAGGAAGTTTTACTTGAAATTGCAAAAGATATATCACGATTAAAAGTAGCCAATGCAAAGGTTGCAGAATCATTATCCTTTGTTATTAATCCAGTTCACTCAGCGGTTGATTTAGTTGAAAAGTTTACATTGATCATGCAAACTAATTCTGCAGTATGGGAGTCAGATGCACGTAATTTAGATGCCAATCTGTTTGATTTATCAAATGATAGTTCTCCATCAGAGATGGATGACTTGCAGAATTACATCACCTCACAAGGATATGATGTTTTAATCGCAGGTGATGACCGTTCAGCCAAAGGAATTAGAATTGCTAAGGAAAAATTAGGAATTCAATCTTCATCTTCTGAAGAGTTAGAGTAATCAATTCCCAAATCCATCATCGCAGGTTTTGCCTTCGAGAAATCTTCTGGTAATCCGTGATAGTTCTTGGCCAACTCTTCATTTTCGTTGAGCATAGCATCAAGCAGTAAATTGAATTCTTTGAGCAATGTAACCATTCCCATATGGCTATCTGCAACTGGACATACTCGCTCTGCTGCTGCTGAAACCATACCCATTGGGTCAAGGACTTCAATTTTCATCTCAAGTCGGGGAACTGTATTTTTTACTTTCTTGTCCAAATCGAGAACTGAATCAATTACTTGCTCATCCTTTGCTCTTTTTGCTTCTCTAAGAATAGTCGATACTTTTCTTTGTTCAACAAATATTCCAACGATTTGAGACATATTCTTAGGTAATGAATCCCAAATTGCACTTTCCATTCTATGGGCGATGAATGCTCCGGAATCACACCAATTTTGTATCTTGAATGAAGGGAAATCATTTCTCGCAACCATTAAGGTGAATCCATGAAGAGGTGGTGGAACAAATCTTGAGCGCTCAGGATTATCTCTTTGTAAGCCTAAAGTATGGCGACGTGCCTTGAATGGTAATGCTTGATGTTCACCTCGATTGACGATGTATCCGTCTAACTGACCTTCCTTTCTCAATTCTTCAAGCCACGGAACACGTTCATCAGCAAGCAGTAAATTATATTCCTCTAACTTGTCAATACTCTCTGCGAATTCTTCACTGGTCAAGATAACACTATCAAATCGAACTCGTAAAAATTGCCGGCGAAGCAATGGGTGGTCACAGACAATAACAGGTTGTCCAATCAAATATTCTGGTTTGTCATCACTAACCAATACCCATGTAGGTTCTCGCCGAGGTAAAACTCCAACTATCGAGAGGCCAGTGGTATCAAACTCTCTCCAATCAAAGGCGCTTAATGCAATTAAGTCACAATTTCCATCTTTCAAGGTCTCAATAGCAGATTCGACATGGGGGACTTGACGCATTCGCAAATCCATTTCTTTACCCATCTGCTGGATTGTTTGCTCTAATTGCAATCGGACCCCGTCTCTTCGGGAGGGAGTGGTGAGGACTTCTAATCTCTCGCTGTTTTCCATCCAATCGCCTCGGCTAGAGTAAACCCTAGCATGCCGAGGGCGGAGACAACCGGTTAAGAATGCCACCCTTGTAGGATGGCTCGTGGCGAGTAAACATTTGCAGGCAAATGATCGCCTAGAGTTAATGCGGCTGATGGTTAATGCCGAACTTCAATCATTAATCGATGAAGAGATTGAAAATGGAGCAGGAGAAGTTGCCAGGTTGTGCGGAGAAGTACTTCTTGCCGGTGGCAAACGGCTACGACCTCTACTCATTTTGTTAGCATATGAAATCGCTGGAGGATTGGATTCCGAAGAGGTCATGCCACTAGCATTAGCATTCGAATTCATTCACACTGCGACTCTTGTTCACGATGATATTAACGACCAAGCATCACAGCGCCGTGGCGTTGAAACTATCCACTCAAAAAGGGGTTTGGCTAAGGGAATTATTGCAGGAGATTGGTTATTCGTACATGGTTTCGGTCTTGGTGGAAGATATGATGAGAAAATTGTTCGCTTGATGTCGAAATGCTGCGCTGATATTGCAATTTCTGAATTTGAACAATTAGACCATATTCTCGATTTGAAAACATCACCGGAAGATTATTTGGAAATAGTAAGGGGTAAGACCGCAGGTCCATTTGCATCAGGTTGTGAAGCAGCAGGACTAATCGCCGGACTAAGTGATGGTGATGCCAAAAAACTTGGACACTTTGGAATGGAATTAGGAATTGCCTTCCAACTCGTAGATGACTTACTCGATCTGAGAGGTGATTCCCAAATGGGCAAACCTCGAGGCGCAGATGTCCTAGAAGGGAAAATGACATTACCATTAATCCATGCATTGACATTGTCGCATGGTAATGCAAGAAAACGACTTTCACAGATTATTGAGAACTTTTCTGATGATGATTTTGACGAATTAATGCAATTATTGAATCGTTCCGAAAGTATGCATTATGCAGAGATACTAGTTTCCACTCATATTGAAAGAGCGATTTCATACCTAAATGATTTCTCGGATAGTGATGCAAAACAATTGATGCTTCAAATTACAGATTACGTTATTGAAAGAAATAGGTGATTTTATGGCTATTGAAGTCGAACACAGACAAGTCATCGTTATTGGAGCGGGTCCAGCGGGAACTGCTTGTGCCCAGAAGTTATCTGAATCGGGTGTTGATGTCCTCGTAATAGAAAGAAGAGATATTATCGGTAATCCGGCGCAGTGTGGTGAATGCATTCCCAATTGGGGGGAGGTTGTTGCAACCTTTTCCAATTTAGATGACCATCAATGGCTAAAGACATATTTTGATTTTCCAGATAGATTGAGATTACATCGCCTGGACAATATGCGTGTATTTTTGCCATCTGGGAAATCATATAATTTTGAATTAGATGCATTTTCAGGTCATCGCTTACAATTTGACGGCTTTCTTGGAGAGAAAGCAATTCAAGCAGGTGCGGAGATCAGATGTGGAGAGGCTCTGAAGAAAATACAGCATCAGAGTAAATTAAATCGTGATTTACTGGTTACAGATAAAGGAAGATACTCATGTGATTACTTGATCGATGCCAGCGGTTCACTGGCTCAAGTAGCAAGATTGACAAAAGGTCAAGACGATCTCTATAGACCAAAGGACCAAATTCCAACAATCTATGCACAAGTTCAAGGTAAAATACCAGATTCCTTTGATGTTTTCATCGGTTCTGTAGCGCCTTCAGGATATGCATGGATTATCCCAAAAGGTCCAAACTCAGCAAATGTTGGTTTGGGTGTAAGGGCAGGTAAATTAGAAGGCAACCTCAAACAATATTTGCAGAAGTTTTGTGATGATCTCAATTTGGAAATACTTTCTTGGGGTGGAGGATGGATTGCAATGGGTGGACCTGTTGAAAGCATGGTCAGTGGAACTACGTTAGCGGTTGGTGATGCTGCTGGTTTGGTGATGCCGAGTAATGGTGGAGGGATTAGCCAAGCGATAATTTCTGGTTGTTTTGCAGCTGAAGCAATTATTGATAATCTTGAAAATGGAACGAACCTATTAGAGTATGAAAATAGAGTGAGGGCTTCGTTTTCTCGAGCGCTAAATAATTCTCTACGCTCAAAAAAGATGTCATATACATTCATGAATGGCGATTTGATGACTGAGGTATTGTTGAGAATATTGGGACCAATCGGCGGAATAAAACGAGCGATGGAATGCGATAAACCTCTTTGGTTGATTTGA
>DAJY01000102.1:5179-6560 GCA_002499015.1 Euryarchaeota archaeon UBA242 | reverse complement strand
ACAATGCCAAATGCAAATTTGGTTAATTCACCCGTAGAGAATTACGGACTTCGCCGTTGGAGACGCTGGCAAACACAGCTACACATGGACATCAACTCCGACCCTGTCGCAGTTGACAAATTCTGTGATGCTGTTATGAAGTTTATTTCCGAAAATAAATTCACTACCAAAGAGGATTCTTCTTGGTGCCGAGTAAATATGATTTCACCAACATCGATAGACCTAGCGGTAAATCTGTATTGGGATGTCTCAGGTTCTGTACAAGAGCGAGAAGAGCGTGAAAAGATAATCTTAGAGATTATGAGTTTGGCCAAGAAGAACTCTTTGCAATTCTATGATGGCAGAGTTAGACAACAACGTTGAGAACTCAATACGGGGAAGGGTCTTTTGACCAATATATCCGGTTCATTGCTATAGCAAAAATAGCTCCACCAACTAACAAAAATAATCCATTTTGTTCACTCATCGTTTGCATTTTCCATGCATAAAATCCAACAGCGATAGCCGTATATCCAACCCATTCGCCAGCTTTCCACATTCTTAATGTCCCAAGATGTGCTTGCAAACGGGATACATCTCTAAGCCATGAATTACAATTTTTCTCTAATTGAGAGTTTGCAAATGCCTTTGCATCTGCTAAATTGAGTAGTACTGCGCGATAGCGCCACAACCATGGACCTCCGAGAACTGTTGACATCTCTTTCTTCCCAGTCCATTCTATTGGTACTAAGTTAATCCATGTCTCAAGCAATTGCTTTCTTACTACTTCATCAACTTGGCAATGATTAGTAAATTCTCTTTCCATCGACATCAAGTTTGCTATTGCTGGAATCCGTTGTTCTCCAACCAAAAGGTGTTCAACCAATCTTCTTGGTTGAGCGATCAACATTAATTTCCCATCTACCTTGACAATACTTGTAAAATTGAGATTTAATGTTGGTAAACCTACGGTTTTGACAGTATGTGGCCCACGCCATAAGGTATTGGTTTTGAGAGAGGCTTCTATTACTTTCAAGGAATCATTCCACAACCTTTCACTATTGGGTGTTGCGAATTGTTGTAAGTTTGATTGTGCTTTTGCCATTATCGAAACGACTGATTGCAATTCATCTGAGATTTCGTTTGTTGGTAATTCATCGTATTGTGGATAAATAATGACCCTATCACCATTATCGGTTGACCAGCCGGCAACTGGCAACAAGATATCACACCCCTGTAATGCTAAATTCCAATCCTTATGTCTGACGATTCTAGAAGCATCTTGGCCAACATCAATTGGGCATAACCTAGCAATCCACTGCTTATCTTGGCCAAATAACTTGACAACAATACCGCTTTGGTCTTCTGTTATTTTGTCGAGCGAGACTACATCTTGAGGCCA
>DAJY01000102.1:3975-5003 GCA_002499015.1 Euryarchaeota archaeon UBA242 | reverse complement strand
TTCCACATTGTGGTTTTTCCAAATGATGTTCGACAAATTAGTGTTGATTGTGCCTCCTCAAACGAAGTCTTGGAGATTCCACTTGGCCACCAGGCAGGCTCTCCCATATCATCTGCTGGAGTTACCCTACTACAAAGTTTCAACTTAATTAGAATTAATATCATACCCCATTGTTGAATTTTTAACTCCTGATTGTGGCTGTTGAATTGTCAATGGTCAAGGGGTGAACTCATACCCTCTCACCCCTACGACAAGGCAGGGGGAAGTCTGGTGGGTATATCGGAACGAGTCGGTGATGCACTGGGTCAAGCGGTCGAGGCAAAACTCTTACGAGAAGTCCGCTCAAGTCCTATTTCAGTTAAGCATCTAGCGATTATCATGGATGGTAATCGCCGTTTTGCTTGGAAATCTAACCTTGCGACTAGTATTGGTCATAAAATCGGCAAAGAAAAGTTAGAGCGAGTTTTGGATTGGGTATTAGATTTAGAAATACCATGGCTCACCGTTTATGCATTATCTACTGAAAACCTTACCAGACCTAAACAAGAACTTGAGACCTTATTCAATTTGTATATTGAAGGATTGAAGGATATTGCTGATGACCCTAGAATTCATGAAAATAAAGTCAAGGTGCAAATCATTGGCAGAAGAGAATTATTGCCAGAATCGGTCAACGAAGCAATAGATTATGCAGAAAATGAGACTAAGGATTATGATAAATTTGTTTTTACCATCTGCCTTGCATATGGTAGCCGCGAAGAGATGATTCGAGCGGTTCAAGCGATTGCAGTTGACCATGCAGAAGGAAAAATCAGCCTAGAAGAGATTGATGAGAAGGCGATTTCTGAAAGACTCTACACCGCAGATATGCCAGACCCTGATTTGGTCATACGGACCAGTGGAGAAGAAAGAATTTCTAATTTCTTACTATGGCAAATGGCATATTCTGAATTATATTTTACAGATGTGTTCTGGCCTAGTTTCCAAAAGAAGGATTTGTTGAAAGCAATCCGCACATTCCAAGAACG
>DAJY01000102.1:0-3784 GCA_002499015.1 Euryarchaeota archaeon UBA242 | reverse complement strand
TGATTCAGAGAAAGTTTCCACCAATGAAAGGTGCTTGGGCACTTCCTGGAGGCTTTGTTGAAAGAGGAGAAGCACCAATTGATGCTGCAGTTCGTGAATTACTTGAAGAAACAAGTTTACACGGTGGAAATCCAAAATTAATTTCTGTAATGGGTGACCCTGATAGAGACTCGCGCAAGCATATTGTCAGCATTGTCTATGAAATTGAAGTTAGTTCTGAGCAACAACCAATCGCAGGTGATGATGCTGCTGATGCAAAGTTTTGGCCGATTCAGTCTATTCTCGCTGGAGATTTACAAATGGCTGGAGACCATTTGAAAATCATCACAAATTGGCTCAATCAATGATTTCAATTGTTAGAATTTCAGCTAATTGTTGTTTGGTATTTGGCCATTGTTCTGGCTCCAATGCATCTGTTAAGTGGATGCCACAAAGGAATTGAGTTAATTTTTGTTCAAACACCTCGCCTTCACAATCGTCATTCCAAATGAATAATGGATGACCATCTTGCTCAAGTCTGGATAAGAAACCACGTTTCGCTCTTGAGATTAACAAGGTTGGAGTACCGAGAAGACAAGCCTCACTTGCGAGAGTTACCGAATTGGTAATTAGGCAATCATGGGCTGCTAGTTGTTGGGTTAATTGCCATGCATCACCAGCATATTTTGACTCGTCTGCAAAGGTCGGAATTAGTCCATCCCATACCTTTTCAGGAATGTGGATGACTTCGCCACCGTCGTGAATGCCGTCCCCAATTAAACGACGAACCATCGCTCTTGGTGGAACTGAAACTTGAATTGGTCGCTGGCTTGGACGCAAGTGAACATGCCCATGCAATCCATCTAATCGATGAACAATTATATTGCTTGCTTTGGATACTTTTGCAAGAAAACCGTCATCAATAGTGTCATCCCAGTGTGTTGGTAATACTACTTCAGTGCACTCTTTAAGTGCCAATTTATGGGCAATATGATTTACTTCAGTATCAGAGATATAAACTAAATGTTTGATCGATTTTATCCTACCTAATCTGATGACATTCTTGAGTGCTAACAATTCTAATGATGCGCCAATAACGACTATTCTCTCTATTGCACCACTACCATCTTTACCAGCAACAGCCATGAAATTATGACTTTGATTAATTCTCCTCAATGCTTTGATCGTCTTGGCGCTACCGATTGCTCTCTGCACCCACATTTTCTGCCTCCGTGGCAATATTCCATCCGCACTCTCAAGTAAATTTCTAACCTCTATTCGATCACATGCGATGATAATATCATTGGATTGACCACTGCGAATGAACGGTGCCAATAATCTGACATGCGCTGGATGATCTAGAACCCAACAGGTGCGCATGGATGGGCCAGATACTACCTCACCCTCAAATCATCGTTTCATAATCAATGCATTGATGGGCTGAGGGTGATAGCACAGACTCATGGAGAAACGCTCTATCGATAACCCTGGTGCAAAAACATATGGACCATATTCCGCTGGCATCATATCAAATGGAGTCGTATGGTTGAGTGGCCAAATAGCACCTGAAGCAGGGGATGATATCCAATCACAAACCGCTGCTTCATTAGCAAAAATAGATACTTTACTAACGGCTGCAAATCTAACAAGAGATGCTGTCTGTTTTGCTCAAATCCTTCTTGCTGATATCAATGATTTTGCCGCAATGAATGAGATATACGGCGCTTGGGTCGATGCTATTGAGGTAAAACCTGCGCGTGCTGCTTTTGCTGCAGCTGGATTGCCGGCTAGTGCTAGAATCGAAATTGTCATTCAAGCAATTGATAATAATTTATAATCATTAAAGGAGGCTGCATTAATGCCAGGATCACCTTACATTGAAACCCCTCAAGGTTTGATGACTTGGCCCAAATTATTGCGCTTGGTAATTCCAACTTTCTCAGTATTCCTTGCTGTAGCAATATGGCAAGGAGTATTTGTTGAATTCATCGTTTTAGCCATAATAATTGCCTTCATCATTGCTTTTGTTAGAAAATAATTAGCACACAGGATTGAAAACGAGAACCTACTGGGAGTTCCATGTGGCCCCAACACTGCTTCAAAGCATACGATATTCGCGGCAATGCAAATGGCGATGGCAGTGGCGATATTACCCCTCAATTCGCTTTGCGATTAGGTAAAGCAATGGCTACTTATCTAAAGTGCAAAACATTTGCAGTCGGTCGCGATATTCGCGATTCATCTCCAGCACTTACTGAAAACCTAATCGCAGGTTTTGTTTCCGCCGGAGTCACTGTTTATGATTTAGGAATAGTTAGCACAGGTTGTGTCTATCATGCTTGCTGGACTCTTCCAGTTGATGGCGGAGTAATGGTGACTGCATCCCACCTGCCAATGCCAACACATAACGGATTCAAAATGTGTAATGGTACACTTCCTCTAGCAGGGGAAGAAATTCAGCAATTGAAAGAAGTATTCTTGTCTGGAGAATTTGATACGGGTCAAGGAAGTATTGTCAACCACCCGCACATCGAGACTTATCTACAAGCGATTGTAGAATCAGTTGGGCCATTATCACGACCTGTCAAGGTTGCTGTTGACTGTGGAAATGCAGTTCCTGGTCCTGCAATGGTCAAATTACTCGATATGATCGGGGCTGAACATACTGACTTATTCTGTGATTGGGATGCTAGCGAACCTAACCATGGTGCAGACCCAACACGTCCAAAAAATATGATTGACCTTGGTAATGCTGTTGTTGAAAATCAACTTGAGTTTGGACTCGGTGTTGATGGTGACGGTGATAGAATTGGTGCTGTTGATGAGGCTGGCCAATTCGTTTATCCTGACCGACTAATCGCATTAATGGCTGAAGATATTCTTGCTTCTGATGCTGGAACAAGTGATGAATCAAAAACCATAATCTATGATGTGAAATGTTCAATGAATGTTGAGACTGCAATCATTAATGCTGGTGGAGTGCCACATATGGCAAAGACTGGTCACTCTTTCATGAAGCGAGTTTTAGCAGCAAAACCACAGTGCAGAATGGCTGCTGAAATGTCTGGACACATCTTCTTAGCCGACCGCGGTTGGTATGGTTTTGATTGTTCATTATACAATGCTGCACGGATAATTGAATGTTGGTCACGCCGAGATAGCCCCGAGGATGGAGGCCCTTCTTTCTCCAGTGAATTGGAACGTCTTGCTCCAAGCCTACCTACTTCAGGTGAGGTCAAAGTCCCATGTTCGGAACAAGATAAATTACCATTTGTTGCTGCGATTACCCAAGCCTTTAGCGATTACCAATGTTCTACAGTTGATGGAGTAAGAGTCCGCTTTGATTATGACGGTGAATATGCAGGTTGGTATTTGGCTCGTAAATCGAATACCGAGGCGATTCTAGTGATGAGGGTTGAAGCAAAGACCGAGAAAGCACTTGCTCAAATGATGCAAATAATTGATCAAAGAGTTTCACCAATACTAGATATTAGCAAACTTCTCAATGCTTAATCAATCAAAGTTTGAAATTTAAAGTTTAAACTTCAATCTGAATATCTGGCACAATTGTATAATCTAATAGTACCAAACTAACGGTATAAGTTACTTCTTCGCCACCATCTTCGTGGTTACATGTTGCAGTACCACCAGATTCTGCAGCAACTGAAATATCGATCGTATAATTGCCAATTCCAGTTTCTCCGCCTTCCAGTTTATCCATTATCTGAGACTCTGATAAACCAGAGACAACTGTATTGATTATTGAGGAATCATACCACTCTGCTGTAACTTCATGGGTTCCAGG
>DAJY01000101.1:2178-3271 GCA_002499015.1 Euryarchaeota archaeon UBA242 | reverse complement strand
CCATTTCCAAGGGCTTGCATTGTCACACCATAATAGAAGATTGTAACGAAAAATAGTGGGTCAATATTACGAATAGTCATGTTTCCAATAGTAGAACCACCACTGCTTTCATCACCATTATTAGAACCTGCAATCGCGGGAATAAAGACCTTAGCAAGAACTACGATAACGCCTAAGAAAACGAAATATGAAGTCCAGATAACTGCAATATAAGATCCGATAGCACGCTTTCTTTCACCTTCTAAGAACTTCAATTCTCTTGAATCATTAGCAGCAGTTACTAGAATATCGGATATTTTCCCACCCGCTCTATCCGCTTCAGCAATCAATGTAATCGCACGCTTTACCAATGGTGTGCCGACTCTATCGGCGAATTGAATAATAACATCACTAAACTTAACACCCCAAGATAATTGGTCTGACATTTTCTTGACTTCGTCATTTAGGGCACCATATTCTGACCTTGCCAGCGTTTGAACCGCAACAGTCATCGACAAACCACCTTTCCAGTACTCTGCTAAATCTCTAAGGAAATCTGGGAATTTCTCTTCGACCCGATTCTTCTCATCCTCGACCTTCTCCCAATAATAGGATGCTGGGAAAATCAGGAAAAAGAATGTAAATCCAAAGAAGTTAAGGAAAATAAATGGATGAATATTTCCCCCTAACAGTGATGGTCCAAGCCAATATGATTTGTTATTCATATTGGTAGGAATTCCATCATAATAATGAACAGTCATATCAAAATTGAATTCTGAAAGATATTTGCCTTCTTCATTTGAGAATATAACCAACTCATATCGAGTATCTGGGTCTATACTTTGAAGTTTGATTTCACATTTTTCATTATCCTTTCCAGTTGTTCCATTGAAATAGTCAATGACATCAGAATACTTGTCTCTAATCGCAACGGTATATTCTGTAGGGCTATCGGCCAAGACCGAACAGTTGAGCCACAATGGTTGTTGTAAAACAGTCCCTCCGGTGGCTTCTTTTTCAACACCGGGTACATCGAAGTTTTTACCTCGTTTAGTAATTCCATTCCACTCATCAGAAACCCAAGTAACACGATCTGGTTCATCTTGTAGAATTG
>DAJY01000101.1:0-1960 GCA_002499015.1 Euryarchaeota archaeon UBA242 | reverse complement strand
CCTGTGACGGGGTCCTGTGCGGTTGCCCCACAATACAAATTTGTAAACATCGGTTCACCATTAGGAGTTGGTACGAATCCAGAATTGGCAACCCACATCACACCACAGCTTAGACCAATAACAATTGAAATTGCTATTATGGCGTATAACTTTGTCAAGGTCGTATCATCCTTAGGGAAGTCTAATTCGACGGTTATCTTATCCTTCTTCTTTTTCGCCATATATCCACCCCCATCACATGTCTTGTTCCTTACTGCTGGTCCAAACTAGTATCGCATATGCTACGTGAATCATCGGAATGAATCCTAGAACGATTCCATATAGCATTCCTTCAGACATCTGTGCACCTGAACCAGATACCCAGAACATAATGACAAGCATCACGATCAGGAACAGAGGCATAGCCACTGCAACAACAATATATGATTCTGCAAGTAGTGCAATCGATTCGAGGAATTGCCCCAATCGGGTTCTGTTTTCACGCATGAAATGCTCTGCACGATTTAGGAAGAACAGTTTCAACTGACCTCCAGCCGTTAGAGTTCCGACCATACCTTGGAAAAACTCAGTTAGCCACACCGAGGGAGCCCTGTCGACACTCAGTTTCATCGCTGTAATCAGGTCGTATCCAAGCAATGTCACATCACGATAAACCATCGCAGCATCATCCGATACATCTAAATAAATATCTTTATTCATTGCTAAAGAACGGAAAATCTTGGAGGGGGTCGCATTTGCTGCAGCCATTGCGGCTGTATATGATGCGGCGTATGGGAGGTATTTCTCAATCATATCTCCTCTTCGTGCTGCTTCTCTTGCAGGAGCACCTTTATTGTACTTATATCCGAAATATGGGATTAATAATCCTCCAACGATTACAATTGCCGTTGCCGCGTTCGAAGGGAATACTTGGTAAGCAAAATCAGGACAGCCGTTACCTGGTTGCTTATCATTAAACAATTCAGGATACCAGTATTCCCATTCATAGCATGGTAATTCAGTTGCTGGGTCTTGAATACCTTCCCAATAGGCTATCACGCCTATATCTGGGATGAAAAATATCGCAACAAAGGCCCATGATATCGCCATTATCGCTATTGATGTAACAATTGTAGTTGCTAGGAATACTTCAGGCATAATCGGCATTGAAGCCTTGAGTAGGTTTTTAGACAACTCCTTGTCATTTCTTGCTTTTGATTTGAGAACGCCGCCTAGAATCCGGTTGCAGATTCTTTGCCATGCTGTCAAATCCATTTTATTACACCTCAATGATTCAACGAAGTCCGTCAACACGAGCAAGGATTTCTTTTGGACGGACATAGTATTCTGTAACCAATTGTGCCACTTGATCGGCTTTACGGATATCGTTCAAAACCATCCATTCCAAAATTCGCTTTCTTGTTCGAAGTTCTCTCCTCATCTCCTCTTGACTGAAATTGATTTTTACCATGATTTTTTCTAAGACATATGACTTTCCAGAGAAGATATAATCGTCTGTATTTACATCCCAGCGGAATACTTCATTGGTGATGATTTCCATTGAATTAGGATCAATACCCACAATCTCAACTACTTGCTTTGTACGTCGTACACGACGGCCATTAATACGGGTCTGAATTTGAATACTACATGCTTCTAGAGCAGGGATTAGTACACGTGGAATGTCGATCGGCTTGTTTTCTAAACGATGGACTAGTGATGGAACTGAATCTGCGTGAACTGTTGAGTAAGCACAGTGCCCAGTAGCCATTGCTTGGAATAAAACATAAGCCTCAGCACCACGAATCTCTCCAACAATAATATATTCTGGCCGCTCACGAAGAGCAGCCTTTAGCAACTCGAATTCTCCGATTTCACCATCTTTATTTTCACCACCAAAACCTTGTCTTGTTAAACCTGGAACCCAGTTTGGTTGAGGGATGTTAACTTCACGAGTTGATTCAATTGATACAATCTTCAT
>DAJY01000001.1:16684-35313 GCA_002499015.1 Euryarchaeota archaeon UBA242 | reverse complement strand
GCATCGCAGGTTTAGTAATCGGTATAATATTCATTATTCTGTGGGGTGTAAATAGAAATTTCAAGAAAAACAGTGATATGGACCAAGGACTCTATGACTTACTGTTCAGCGCATACCTGGTAAAACATATACCAGCAGAAGGGGAAGTCTCAACCGGTATTTGGGGCAGACTTGAAAATGCTGGAGAATGGGGTGACAAGATTGCTTCTAGGAGAGAAGATAATATTAAAAAGGCTGCAGAAAAAGCTGCAGGAAAGGCTGCTAAGGCCGAAGAGGAAGCAAAGAACGCTTCCACTGATAGTTCAAAGGATGAATAAATAACTTCTTGTTGATCATCATGATAAACCAGTCTAAGTATGGACGATTTGTGATATTTTTTATATTACTTTTCGTCACTTGTACCATTCGATTAATAGTTGACTACTCCCCATTAAGCAATATTATTTTTGTATTACTGGTAGGTGCATTAATGATTAATCTCTTTATTGAATACATAATCATCCGAATATTTAGAAAACCTGATTTCCAAAAGCCAAGCATAGAGGTTGAAACCTGGGTCGAATTGGATGCCGATTGCCGTGGTGTTAAAGCGAGAGCAATGCTAAATCGTAGAGATGAAAGCGCACCAATGCTATTGATGATACATGGCTGGAAAAGTAGCGCTGAATCAGTACGCGAACGTGCTGAATGGTTCTGTGAACAAGGATGGCATGCTTTGATAATTGAAATGCCAGGACACGGCAAGGCAATGGCAGTAGAAAAATGGACTGCGATTAGAGTGATAGAACACACTGTAGAATTAATGGGCGCACTAGATAGATTACTACCTTCTAAAAACATTACAGAAATTGTGTATTATGGGCACTCTATGGGTGGATTCGTGGGCCTTAATCTCTCAAAAAGAATTGATAAGTATTCCTGGGGGAATAAAATAAAGGGATGGATACTAGAATCTCCAATGACTAAATATTCAATGGTGTATGAAGAATCATTAATTCACAACAGAATCCCCAAAGTTCTTCATTCAACTATTAAAAAGAGGTTGTTAGTTCAATTCTCAGCACTCCACCCTAAAGAAAAACCAATTCATTCACTTATGGAATTAGATGTTCCAATCTGGGGTATGCCACAACAACCTACGCTCATCTTACAAGCAGAAGTAGATACAGTACTAGGCCGTTCTCACTACGACTTACTTGTCTCATCAATGATTGATGCTGGTAGAGAGAAGATTCTCACAACACATTTAATTGAAGACCTACCACATTCAGGTGCTAGAACAAATTCGACAAGGAATCATTACATTGAGCAATGGCTGGAGAATAATTTCTGAATAAATTATTACTGACGATTATCTGACGATTCTGCATATTCCTTCGCCAATTCGCGCATATCATCAACTTCATCTAATTCATCAACTATTTCTTCACCGAGTAATGTCTCAAGAACATCCTCCAAAGTCACAAGTCCGGCAGTACCGCCAAACTCATCCTTGACAATGGCGACTTGTTGTCTTTTTTCTAAGAATAACTCAAGCGCATGGTCGACAGAGTCATCAACGAGAATAGAGATTGTGGGCTTCTTGAACTCTCCAATTAATTTATTTGCTTCACCCCTACTAGCGGCCATCAAGATTTCAGAACGTATCACAAAACCTGTGATCTCATCAATTGAATATTCATAAATTGGTATTCTTGAAAAACGGATAATCTTATTATCTCGTAGTATTTCTTCGACCGAAACTGTAGACATAAAAGCAGTCATAACTACTCTTGGAGTCATAATTTCACTAACATTAATATCTCTTAATTTTAGTAAGTTATGAATTACTTCTTCTTCATCGGCCTCGAGTATCCCTTCTTCTTCACCGAGGTCAACAATGGCAGCAACATCATCTCTAGTGACGAGCGTATCATCGCCCTCTGGAAGAATTGATTTTAATAATTGAATTGGAATGATGATAAATGCTAGTAATTTAACCAAAACCTGTAAGATCGTTCCAGTTATTGGAACTAGTTTTTTCCAGTATGCTGCCCCTAGAGTCTTTGGGACAATTTCAGAGAAGAATAAGACTGCAATTGTAAGGATAATTGAAGCACCAGTAAGATACTCTTCCCCCCATATAGTTTGTACCTGTGAACCAACACCAGCAGCCCCCATGGTATGGGCAATTGTATTCAAAGTTAAGATTGCAGTTAGAGGTTTGACCGCATCATCATCTTTTAGTCGCGCCCATAACACTCCTGATTTCTTTCCCTCTTTTTGCAGAACTGAAATATAAGTGTGAGGTACCGATAATACAACTGCTTCAAGTATTGAGCAAATAAAAGAGATTCCTAAGGCCAAAACGGCATAAAATATTAGTAAAGTGAGTTCCATTTGTTGTCTGCGACTCCGAGTCCCGGTAGTGGGTAAGTCACACTTGAGAGGTGATAGTTCTTGATGATAACCCATTGCTATGATGAATTATAATATATATTTGATACTACCATTTCGCCATTGACCCGTCATTAGAAGTAAGATAAACCCATACAAGTCTAGTATTACAAGGGTGAAACTCAAGAAGGACATCATGCCCGCATTGAAATAGGGATTGTTATGGTTGATGAACATGTACTGATTTGCGTTGCTTGGCCATATGCTAATGGCCCACTGCACTTAGGTCATGTTGCAGGCTGTTATTTACCACCAGATATTCAAGCTCGTTTCGAAAGAGCGAGAGGAAATAGAGTTCTAATGATTTCGGGAAGTGATGAACACGGAACTCCAATAACAGTTACAGCGGAACAAAAAGGTATTACACCCCAGCAAGTTGTTGATGAATACCATGCTATCAACTCTAAGGCTCTAATAGACCTCGGATGTAGTTGGGAGCCAAATATTGATTCGCGAGGAATTGAATATGGTGGGTCATTATTCAATAGAACCACCGACCCAATGCACAAAAAAATAGTGCAGGATAATTTTTCTTTATTGATGGATGCTGGTTTGTTTGAAAGAAAGACTACTCAGCAATACTATGAGACCAATAGCGATGGAAGTGGCCGGTTTTTACCAGATAGATATGTGGAAGGTGTTTGCCCAACTTGTGCACAAGATGGTGCCAGAGGAGACCAGTGTGATTCATGTGGATCTACGTTCGAATCAACTGAATTAAAGAATCCAATTTCTAAGATGAACCCTACTGCCAAAATTGAAATCAAAGATACCGACCATTTCTTTTATCGTTTGGATTTATTTCAAGAAGCGCTACAACAACATGCATCTGAAAGGAAATCAGTATGGAAACCAAATGTTCGGGCTATGACCAAGCAATGGTTGGACATGGGTCTGCGTTCTCGAGCAGTTACTAGAGACCTTTCGTGGGGAATTACACTACCTTTGGAAGACCCTGAATGGGATGGTAAATGCGTATATGTTTGGTTTGAAGCAGTACAAGGTTACTATTCATGTGCAAAAATATGGGCTCTTCGTCATGCACAACAAGGTGGCCATCGCAATGGAATAGATGCCTGGAAGAATTGGTGGTGTGTTTCGGAGGATGGAACTAGCCCTAGGCACTTATATTTCTTAGGAAAAGACAACATACCATTCCATACCGTGATTTGGCCAGCAATAATTCTTGGACTCAACCATGCTTCAAAGGGGAAGACAGCAAGCGACTCTATAGAAATGCCTTCAAGTGGAGATTTAGCATTGGGGACAAATGTTCCTGCGATGGAATATCTAATGTTATCAGGCGGCCAGTTTTCTAAATCACGTAAACACGCTGTATGGTTACCTTCATTCCTTGAAAGATATAACCCCGATTATCTTAGATACTATCTGTCAATAAATATGCCAGAAAACCATGACACTGATTTCAATTGGCCTGATTTCGTTGAAAAAATCAATAGTGAATTGATAGCCGCATATGGTAATTTTGTACATCGCGTTCTAACACTGGGAGTGAGATTACCAATGGGTGGTAATGGTCCTTTTGCCGATATTGAAGTAGCGGAGTTGACAGTTGACCATCGTCAAAAATTAGAGGAAATACATGCTTCAATTACCGACTCACTGCTAAGACACCGCTACAAAGAAGCGCTACGACATGTAATGTCTGCCGCCCAGTATGGCAACCAAATACTGCAGGCAGCAACCCCATGGCAGTATCTAAAGAGCGAGGAGAATACAGAAGAGAGGAGGCAAAGTTTGTCAACGCTTGCATTCGGCTGGCGTTTATCTCGCTTTTTAGCAATCACTTCACAGCCATTCTTACCATTTAGTGCTGCTAAATTATGGAATGCTTTAGGACAAACAGGTGATGTAAGCCTTGTTTCATGGGATGACGCGATAGATTGGGATACCAATATGACCTGGAATCAGGAAACACCTACTCCACTGTTTGAACGCCTCGAATTAGAAGTAATTTTAGAAAATGAGAAATCTTTGACCGAAACCGAGACAACAAAAGCAGATGAAAAATTAATTCAAACAGTTAAAGGTAGCAAGAAAAACAAGAAGGAGATGAAGGAAATGAATCAAGCACCAGAAGGAATAACATATTTGAATTTTGAAACATTTATGCAAGTTGATCTAAGAGTTGGAAAGATATTGACTGTAGAAAACCATCCTAATGCAGACAGATTATATGTTGTCACAATAGATGATGGAAGTGAAACTGAAAGGACTATTTGTGCAGGGTTAAAGCAATACTACCAGGCGGAAGAGATGGTTGGTAAAACGGTGGTATTCGTTGCAAATTTAGCACCAAGACCACTTAGAGGAGTTACCTCTGAGGGGATGATGCTAGCAGCAGATGACGGTAAAGATGGAGTTCGATTGGTAACAATAGATGGCGATATTGCAACCGGATCACAAGTACGTTGATTCACAAACCAAGTCGAGAATTAACAGATTTCATTGATTCCCTAGACAGTACTCTAGCCTCTTCCAAAATATCTGGAGATAGTTTTCTCATATGGGCTCCCATTTCTTCAGGAATTGAAGATAAATTGATTTCAACATTGTATAATGCACCTTTTACAGCCGCACTTGCTAATAATGCTGCAACTCCTACATCAGAGGCTGCATTGCCATTACCCTTCTCGGCCAAATCAGGGAGGTGTCGAAGTAATGATAGAGCTAGAGTCGCAGTTTCAAATGGAACTTCAGCAGCTTTGAGTGTACTTTGATGAATACAATTCCTTCTTGCTTCAATTTCTTCAGTAGTATCCTTAGGCATTTTGAAGCAAGCCATGACCGCATCGAACGAGTCACTGTCTTCTGTGGCTAATTCACCAGCGCGTCCCATTAGAGGAATGGCAGCATTTTGCGCATCCTCTGCGATTTGCCAACCCTCTTGCCATTTTTCCTTGCCGATTGTTAAATCGGTAACCATGCAAGTCAAAGCGGCGGCTTGGCCAAGGGCTACAGCAGCAGCAGTCCCTCCACCAGGAGTTGGAGAAGATGATGCGAGAGCTGCTTGGAAATCACGTAGAGTCATATCCATCCAATTCATTGTCCCACCGCCTTTGCAACAGCCCATTCAATTATTCTCTCCTCTGCAATAAACGGTGATAACTGTGAGAGGCCTAGACCTTCTATTGCAGCATTTACCAGTTCCTTTTCATCAGTAATTCCCTCAGCAGCATACCATTTTCCAGAATCCAACATAGCAGAAAGTGGAACAAGTCCTACTAATTCACTACCAGGTACATCGATTTGGTGATCGGATGCAATGCTCTTACAGGCTTCAAAAGCAATATGCATTGGACATGCTGTAACATCTAGTAAATTCATAGATACTTGGGAAATTCCATGGCTTTCCAAAGTAACACCCATTCCTTGTACCATTGGTAGCATACCAGGAATTCTTGTCATTCTCCCATCTGATTGCTTTAACAATCTGCCAGTAGATCTAACCAGCGAGCCAATTTTTTTAGCAACAACAGCATCTGATTCGTCTACATTTACATTATACGCAACCAGTATGCTCCTCGAACCAATTGTAATTGCACCTGATTTAGCACAGTTTTCATTCCACTGCATAGGTCCAAAGTCTGGTAGTTTAGTGGATTCAGAATGGCTAGTATCACCGCCACTCATTCTAGCCTGCAGCCCTTCATATTGTTCCTTTCTAAGAGCGGACAAGAGAGTTCTATCTTCGTGAGTCGCAGCGAAACCATATGTGAAAGTTGGAACTTCACATTCATTAGCCACTTTAATCGCTAAATCCCTCGCCAATGTTGAACATTGTTCCATAGTAATACCTTGAAGTGGGACAAAGGGACAAACATCCACTGCGCCGAGCCGAGGATGCTCCCCCTTGTGTTGCCTCATGTCAATGTGAAGTATTGCTGCCTTTATGAGTTCAAAAGCTCCTATTGAAACAGGACCAGGCTCACCAGCCAATGTTATTACCGTCCTATTATAATCAGCATCAGGCTCAACTCCCAATACAGCACAACCAGAAATATTTCTAGCAGCCTGAACTATAAGTTCAATTTTTTCAGTATCAATTCCCTCAGAAATGTTGGGTACACACTCAACGATTGTTGTTTCCATGAACGAGGGTTAACGCATTAGGACTTTGAATGTTGACAATGGATAATTTCAAAAATCAACTATAGAGTCCTTCTGGAGTGGCAGAAATACCACCCTGAGTCCTCTTGGTGTTAATTCTCTTTACTGCATTGAGTATGTCGTTTTGAGTAACTGTATCGCGCTTATCTCTTATTGCATTCATACCCGCTTCCACACAAGTAGCCTTCAATTCAGCACCAGAATAGCCTTCGGTTAATTCTACAACTCTTTTAACATTAATTCTTTTAGTATTCATCTTACTGACATGTAATGAAAGTATGGCACTTCTTGCCTTTTCATCAGGCATAGGAATTTCAATTACTCGGTCAAATCTCCCAGGCCTTAACAAAGCGTCATCCAAAATATCTGGACGATTTGTAGCGGCAATTATCTTTACATTTTCTAAAGAGTCAAAACCATCTAATTCGGCTAGTAATTGCATTAATGTTCGTTGAACTTCCCGATCACCGCTTGTAGAACCATCCAATCTTTTTGCACCGATTGCATCGATTTCATCCAAGAAAATTATCGCAGGTGATTTTTCTTTTGCTAATGAGAACAATTCTCTAACCATCCTTCCACCTTCACCAATATATTTCTGGGCTAATTCACTACCGACCATGCGAATAAAGGTTGCATCGGTGTGATTTGCTACCGCTTTGGCAATTAATGTTTTTCCACATCCAGGTGGACCAACTAATAAGATCCCCTTTGGAGCTTCAATTCCAACTTTTACGAATAACTCAGGTGAAATCAAAGGTAATTCAATCGCTTCCCTTACCGCTTCAATTTGTTCGTCTAAGCCAGCAACATCGCTGTAAGTAACATTTGGTTTCTCAACCATTTCTGCACCGCTAACCATCGGATCCCAAGCATCATGTAACACTTCGATTATCGCCAAAGTATCTTGGTTTAAGGCCACCCGGGTACCCGGTTTTAATTTAGAAGGTTCAATTCTTTGATTCAATGAAACCTGAAACACAGTACCATTAGATGAGCGTACTATCGCCCTATCGCTATCTAAAATATCTTGCAAAGTACCGATGATAAGAGGTGGTTTCCTCATTGATTTTACTTCTTCATTCAATGTATTTGCTCTTTTCTTAAGAACTCTAACTTCTGACTCAAGGTGTGCTCTATCATTTATCAAAGATTGGGCTTTTTCTTGTAAAGCACGGTATTCTGATTCCAATTTTTTAAGGTCTTCATCAGAACTTTTTGTTTCAGCGTTAGCGCTGCTCTCAACTTCACTACCCATACGAACAAATCACTGGTTGAGGCGACACCGTATGAACTCCTCGCTTGACAATATAAGAAACGGGCTGTTCCGAAGGATTCAAAGTATTGCGACTATTAATCATAATTACAGGCGACTGTACGGAAGTGACATTATGGGAGATTGTGAATTATGTGGAGCTATGAAGGTTGGAGTCAAATACGTAAAAACCGGTAAAACAGAGGTATCGGCCTGTAGTAGATGTATTGAAAAATTAAATCTTGGGCCAAAACCACTCGCCCCTGGACTAGCACGGGCATTTTCTCCAACTCCGATGACCGGTGGAGCAAATACTAGGACCAGTGGAACTCATCCGAGAGGAAAAAGTATCATGACCCGTTCTGAAAAAGACCTCGCAGACGACTTTTCCCTACGTATTTCAATAGCCCGTAAACAGAAAAATTGGAATCAATCACAATTAGGAAAGAAGATGGCAGAAACAGTAAATATCGTTAAATCCGCTGAATCTGGGAGAAGGCCAACAGACTCCGTAATAAAAAAGTTTGAACGTATTTTAGGTATTAGTTTGATGATTGAACACAAGTCAATTGACACCCGAGCCTTGGACAATGGCCCATCGCGTGGAATCACGCTCGGTGATTATTTCATCAAAGAAGAGTGATTCGATGAGGGATATACCAGTCCATGCAATTTGGTTGGCCCAAGACGATCCCAAGAAAAACACAGTAGTTAGTGCCTCAAAAAGAGGTGATATTATAATGCATAAAAGGTTCAACACAGTTCCTAGAAAGGGGTTTATTTTAGAGCCATTATGTGGAAAGGTGTTTGGTCCGGAAGACCATGAGGTTCTTCTCAGCAATGGCGGTTCAATAGTTGGCCTAGACTGCAGTTGGGCCAATATAGAAGAAAGTGTAGAACAAGTGATGAAACGGACCAAATTACAAGCGCGGATGTTACCCTTGCTACTGGCAGCAAATCCTGTTAATTGGGGTAAACCGAGTAAACTAACAACCGCAGAAGCATTAGCAACTATTCTATTTTTAATCGGCAGGGAAGAGCAAGCACGGCGGGTATTAGGTGCTTTTAGATGGGGCGAGAGGTTTTTTGAATTGAATAAGGAACCGCTTGAGGCATATGCTGCTGCAAAGTCTAGTGCCGAATTAGTAGCGCTGCAATTCGAATTCTTTGACATTGATAGGCCTTCAATTGAATCCGATTAGAGAGTGGTAATATGAGTGAATTGCATAGAAGAATCGGCGTTTCACGCTGGAATGGCAAGAGTTTCACCTTAGATCAAGATCATGTTGCAGTTGAAGCATTAGTGATAATTAGAATCAATGGTAATACTATTGCAAACCTATTAGCCACACCATCTGATTTACAAGATTTGGCCATTGGTCATTGTATTGCTGAAGCGAAAACTGGAGCGATTAGCATTGAAAGTTTTACAACTTCTCTAGATGAGACAGGCACTCACTTCGTGGACATTATTACATCCAATAAGATTGAACCACTAATTCCCGATGAGAGGATTATTACCAGCAGTTGTGGCGCTTGTGATAGAGACGGAGTGGATGTTTTAATGTCAAATGTGCCACTCGTGTCATCATCACAAATTAGTTTCTCTGCAGCCGCAATAAACACTGCCTTTGAAACGATGAAAAAACTCCAAATCGGTTTCTCTATGACGGGAGGAGTTCATGCTGCAGGACTGATTGATAGTGAAGGTAATTTAGTTGCTATTAGAGAGGATATTGGACGACATAACGCGGTTGACAAATTATTCGGTTTTGCACAAACAAGTGGAATTAATCTCAATCAGCATGGATTACTACTATCGGGACGGTGTGGCTGGGATATTGTTGCCAAAACAGCAAGAATGAATTGTCCACTAATCGCTAGTATTGGAGCCTCTTCGACTCTTGCAATAGAAGCAGCGCGTCAATCTAATATCACCCTCTTTTCCTTTGTCCGTAATGACAAAGGGGTAGTGATTGGACCCTCAAGCCGTCTCAATTGAACAAAGCATTGAGAAGCAAAGCCACAGCGTGGTAAATTAGCGGTGAGGAAAATGCGTGAAAAGGTAACAGCCCTCACCCCTCTGGATAACAATAAATTGAAGTTATCAAAAATTAAAACCACTGCTGCGGGAATTCCTGCTGCCTTGTCTTCCATGAAACATGGAATTACAAGAATGGGTATAACTAAAACCGTTAAAAGTTTGATGATGGTAAATCAGGCGAAGGGATTTGATTGCCCTGGTTGTGCCTGGCCAGACCCAGAACATCGGACTACATTTGAATTCTGTGAAAACGGTGCTAAAGCAATTGCTGATGAAGGAACAAAGGCCCGTGTCACCCCTGAGTTTTTCAAGAAATACTCAGTACAACACCTATCCAACCAAAGTGATTATTGGCTAAATAAACAAGGCAGAATTACCAACCCAATGTTCCTTGCAAAGGATTCTTCCCATTATACAGAAATAAGTTGGGATGATGCTTTCGAAAAAATATCCACTCAATTAAATTCTTTACAATCAGCTGATAATGCAGCGTTTTACACTTCTGGAAGAACCAGTAATGAAGCCGCTTTCTTATATCAGGCATTTGTACGTGCCTTTGGAACGAATAATTTACCAGATTGCTCAAACATGTGCCATGAGTCAAGTGGTAAAGGATTGGAGGCTACTATTGGAATAGGTAAAGGAACTGTTACACTTGAAGATTTCAACAAAGCAGCGTTAATACTAGTAATAGGGCAGAACCCAGGTACCAACCACCCTCGAATGCTGACTGCATTGAGGGATGCAAAGAAGTTTGGTGCGAAAATCATTCATGTTAATCCACTTCCTGAATCTGGTTTGAATCGTTTTAAGCACCCTCAAGATTACATGACGGCCAATCTAAAATCTACAACACTAGCCGATGTTCACCTACAAGTGAAAATCGGAGGAGATGCTGCTTTGATCAAGGGATTGATAAAGATTCATCACCAAAAGGGCGGTATCGATAAATCATTCATCGACTCTAAAACAGATGGTTACCAATCAATGTTAGATTCTGCATTGAATACGACCTGGGATGTAATCTGCACTGATAGCGGATTATCTAGGCAACAAATAGAGCAAGCCGGACAAATGTGTGCAGATTCCAATGCTACTATCGCTTGCTGGGCGATGGGATTAACCCAGCACCGCAATGGCGTTACAGTAATTCAAGAAGTTGTTAATCTCTTATTGATGGGCGGTCATGTCGGCCGAGAAGGCGCTGGGTTTTGCCCTGTAAGAGGTCATTCAAATGTTCAAGGCGATAGAACCGTGGGCATTTGGGAGGCTCCATCTGAAGCATTCTTGGAAAAGTTAGAACAGGGATTGGGCTTTGAAGTTCCTAAAAGTCATGGACACGATGTTGTTCACGCGATTAAGGCTATGAGAAAGGGTGAAATTGGTGTCTTTTTCTGTTTAGGCGGTAATTTCATCTCCGCCAGCCCAGATACTGAGGCTACTGCTGAAGGAATACAAAAAGTTAATCTCACAATTCAGGTATCTACTAAACTCAATCGCGCCCATTGCATCACCGGCAAGGAAGCGCTAATTCTTCCTTGTCTTGGGCGCACTGAACTTGATGTTACTAAAGAAGGCGAACAATTTGTTTCCGTAGAAAATTCAATGAGTATAGTGCATAGTTCTAGAGGCGGCTTCCAGCCGGCTAGCACACACCTACGAAGTGAGCCATGGATTGTTGCGCAATTGGCTAACGCAACGTTGGGTGACAAGCATTTGAATTGGCTAGAACTGATTGATAATTATGATAATATTAGAAATTTGATGGAAAAGTCATTGCATGGCTTTGAAGATTATAACCTTAGAATCCGTAATCCTAATGGTTTTTCACTACCTAATCCACCAAGAGATAGCCAATCATTTGCTACAGATAATGGAAAGGCACACTTCACTACTAATACGCTACCAAATGTCTCTATTGATGATGATAAATATGTAATGATGACAATTAGAAGTCACGACCAATATAACACTACTATCTATGATTTACATGACAGGTATAGAGGTATACATGGCAATAGAAGAGTGGTGATGATGAATGCCAACGATATGATAGAAAGGGGTTGGAAAACAAGAACTATCGTAGACATCGTATCTCATTTTAATGGACAAACTAGAAAGGCAGAGCAGTGGATTGTTATTCCTTATGATATTCCAAGTGGTAATATCGCTACTTACTTCCCTGAAGCCAATTGCCTCGTAGCCCTTGAATCTACAGCAGATATATCTAATACGCCAACTTCAAAATGGGTAGTAGTATCATTGCATGAGAGTCACTCCTCGCAAGAGGAGGAGTGATTATGAGCGATATTGGTTATTTACAATTACTTCGTTCAAATCGAAATTTCCGTAGTCTATGGCTTGCTTCAGTAATTTCAATGTTAGGGGAATGGTTCAACACAATAGCACTATTTTTCTTAATCCTAGAATATACTGATTCAGAATTTTTACTCGGATTCCTATTCACAGTAAGAATGGCTTCATTTGCCTTAATGCAGCCGTTTATTGGATTATTAGCCGACAGATATAGCCGTAAATTAATAATGGTAGTTGCAAATTTTATTCAAATATTTTTAGCACTTGGTTTTCTTCTAGTCGATAGCGCATCGGACATACCATGGATGATCGCATTATCTGGATTGATGATGTTACTGCATGGAACATATATGACTGCTGAAAGGGCTGCAATACCTAATGTTGTCAGTGCAGAAGATTTGGCTACAGCCAATGCTCTTGATGCAGCCTCATGGTCTACAGCATTGTGTATCGGAGCATTATTGGGTGGAGTCGTGGTATCTAAGTGGGGTGCAGATGCAGCCTTTATTATCGATTCAATGACATTTGTAGTCGCTACACTTCTACTAATTCCAGTAAAAATACAGCAAAAAGTTGAGGAAGATATGAAAGCACCATTTTTCAAAACAGCATTTTCAAATATCAAACGCGGTTGGTTAAGGGTTTATACTGAATCGCGATTGTTGAGGATTCTTTTCGCGAAAACTTCATGGAATATCGCTGGTGGTGCATTGGCGGGAGTCTTCTTAGTATTATTAGGGGCAGAAACCGATGGATATGGCCCAGCCATGGGATTCGGTATATTCTTCTTCGCAAGAGGCGTCGGGACTGGGCTTGGACCTATAATTGCTAGAAAAGTGTTGAAAGATGAATCTAAATGGCCAGGATTAATTGGTAAATTGGTTGTCATAAGCGGGGGCTTTTACGTATTGGTTTCACTAACTTTGCATATCAGTCTTGTATTAACAGTAATTCTTATTCTTCTTGCCCATGCTGCCAGCGGTGCTAATTGGGTTCTTTCAACTATTCTAACTCAACGTTGGGTGGAGGATGAAATGAGAGGTAGAGTTTTCTCAATAGATATGTTATTGATGTCTATTGCATTTTCAATTTCCACTTCAGTAGCTGGATATTTGGTAGAAAATTACAATCTTGGAATCGCTGACGGGATTCTATACTTTGGTTCACTGATGATGTTAACTGGGATTTTGTTCACATTATGGAATCCCGGTAATTCAAAAAGCGTTACTCAAGTGTAAGATGGCAATGCTCAAAGACAGGCTGAGACAACCCTGTGTTATGTCGGAAGAGGTTCCCTCAATCCTCGCCGCTTGCCTCGTCTCTGGCATTCCCGATGAGTTGCCAGAAATGCCTCAATGGGATGATGGGGTAGACCATGCTCCCGCAAGGCGGCAAGTATTGTCTCATCAAGAGAAGCAACTAGCCATTAGAAATGCATTGAGGTATTTTCCAAGCCATTTACATATAACACTAGCAAAAGAGTTTAGTCAAGAGTTGAATACTTTTGGCAGAGTGATAATGTGGAGATATAGGCCCACAGAATATGAAATGCGGGCTTACCCAATAGACTATTATCCAGTGAAATGTAAGCAAGCAGCCGCTATAATGCTAATGATTCAAAATAATTTAGATCCGATGGTTGCTCAATTTCCTCATGAATTGATAACTTATGGAGGCAATGGTGCAGTGTTCCAAAATTGGGCACAATACCGAATCGTGATGAAGTATTTATCGCAAATGTCCGAGCATCAAACACTGGTAATATATTCCGGTCACCCCCTTGGACTATTTCCTTCAAGTCCAAGCGCCCCTAGGGCAATAGTAACTAACGGCATGGTAATACCAAATCATTCATCTGCTGAGGATTATGAAAAGATGAATGCCTTAGGAGTTAGTCAATACGGGCAAATGACCGCTGGCTCTTACATGTATATTGGTCCGCAAGGAATAGTTCATGGGACTACGATTACTTTACTTAATGCTGCAAGAGCCAAATTAGGAATTTCTGGCGATGAAGGCCTAGAGGGTATTTCTTTCGTAACATCCGGTTTAGGCGGTATGTCTGGGGCTCAAGCGAAAGCCGCTGTAATTGCAGGTGCCGCTTGTATCATCGCTGAAGTTAATCCACATGCGGCTAGGAAGAGACAACAGCAAGGTTGGCTTAGTATAGTTGCTGATGATGTCGATGATGCAATTGACAAAATGATCATAGCAGTTGAAAATAAGGAAGCGATTTCTATTGGATATGTAGGGAACATAGTTACACTTTGGGAGAGGTTGGCTGAAAGAGAGATTAAGGTCGATTTAGGAAGTGATCAAACTTCACTTCATAATCCATGGCAAGGCGGATATTTTCCTGTAGGATTTGAGTATCAAGTTGCATCATTAATGATGTCACAACAACCTCAGAAGTTTGCTGATGAAGTAAAAAGTAGTTTGATTCGGCATGCAAATGCTATCAACAAAATGACCGATAAAGGAATGTACTTTTGGGATTATGGAAATGCTTTCCTTCTCGAGGCTAGCCGAGCAGGTGCAGATGTGATCAATGCAGATGGTAGTTTTAGATATCCATCATATGTTGAAGATATCATGGGTCCAATGTGCTTTGATTATGGATTTGGACCATATAGGTGGGTTTGCTGTTCAGGGAGTCCACAAGATTTAGCGCAATCCGATGCAATTGCTTGTGAAGTTCTTTCTGAAATGATATTACAATCTCCTATAGAAATCCAACAACAGATGAGAGATAATATTCGCTGGATTGAGCAGGCCGAGTCAAATAACATGGTCGTAGGCTCTCAAGCGCGTATTCTCTATGCGGATGATGAAGGAAGAAGGAGAATCGCATCAGCAATGAATAAGGCTATCTCATCGGGGCGAATATCTGGTCCAATCGTATTGGGTAGAGATCATCACGACGTTTCAGGAACCGACTCACCTTATAGGGAAACCGCGAATATTTCTGACGGTTCAATGTTTACTGCGGACATGGCAGTTCAAAACTTCGTAGGTGATTCCTTTAGAGGCGCAACTTGGGTTAGTTTGCACAATGGTGGAGGTGTTGGCTGGGGTGAAGTTGTCAACGGCGGCTTCGGCTTGATGCTAGATGGAACTGATGATTCTGAAAGCCGATTACAATCAATGCTACACTGGGATGTCAATAATGGGGTAGCGAGAAGGGCTTGGGCTCGTAATGATGGAGCGATTTTTGCAGCAAAGAGAGCAATGCAATCACAACCAGATTTACAAGTAACTTTGCCAAATATTGTTGATGACGATATAATTAACTCAATCTGATGTGGTGGTAATATGAGGGGAGACAATACAATCTATCTCGACGGGGAAACGCTGTCTTCTTCGGAAGTGCAAATGGTTGCTGAAGGGAAGGCATCAGTTGCTATTTCTCAAGATTCATGGGTCAAAATTAATGCAGCAAGATCTGTTATTGATGGAATACTGGAGAGAGGTGAAACTGTTTACGGAATCAATACTGGATTCGGTGCATTGGTAAAAGAGAGAATATCTGTTGAAGATTTAGCAGATTTACAAACAAATCTTATCCGTTCACACGCTACTGGATTGGGAGAGTTCATGTCAAAGGAATTGGTTAGAGGAATGATGGTCACAAGGGCTAATTCTCTTGCAAAAGGATGTTCAGGAGTACATCCTGATGTTGTCAATCAACTAATCGCTTTCATCAATAGCGACATTTGTCCAGCGATACCACGGATAGGTAGTTTGGGAGCTAGTGGAGATTTAGCACCATTATCACACATGGCTCTTTCACTAATTGGAGAGGGTGAGGTCTTGACAGAAACAGGCGTTGGTCCTACTAGAGATGCATTACTCGCCAATGGTTTAATTGGCGTTAAATTGAGGGCTAAGGATGGATTATCTCTAATCAACGGAACTAGCCAAATGTTGTCTCTGTTAGTTGCTGCTGAACAAAGGCTTAGCCAATTATTACCTCTCGCTGACATCATCATGTGTTGTTCATTAGAAGCGAGGAAAGGAAGTGTAAGGCCTGCTGATGAAAGAGTTCATCTTGCTCGTCCTCACATTGGTCAATTAATAACAGCATCACGGATACGAACAATAATGAATGGTTCCCCAATTGTTCAATCTCATGTTGATTGTGAACAAGTTCAAGATGCTTATTCATTTAGATGTGCTCCCCAAGTCCATGGTGCTGTTTTACAGAGATTTATGCAACTGCAAGAGACCTTAGATATCGAATTGAACAGTGCGACGGATAATCCATTGGTATTTCCTGAACCTTCTAACCCTGGGCCACATGAAGTTATTTCACAGGGTAATTTCCATGGAGAAGTTTTGGCATTATGTGCTGATTCCATGGCCCATGCACTTTTTGAATTGGCATCTATTAGTGAACGAAGGATTGACCAAATCCTCGACCCAGCAAGAAGTAATCTACCAGCGTTCTTGGCAAAGAATTCTGGTCTTGAATCTGGATTGATGATTGTCCAATATGTTGCAGGCGCATCTTTGGCCGAATTACATGGTCATGCAATGCCGCGTTCTGCATTCTCTACCAGCACTTCGGCAGGACAAGAAGACCACGTTAGTATGGGTGCTACTGCCTGTTGGAATCTTTTACTTGCTACTGAGAGATTATCAGAAGTTTTGGCATGTGAATTATTTGTTGCTTGTGAAGCATTGGAGTTTGAACAACTACAACCCGCAGATCATGTTCGCTCATTGAAGCAAAGAGTTAGAGTTATTTCACCACCACTTGAAGGAGATAGAAGTACAAGCAAAGAGTTGAAGAAGATTGCTAATCAGTTATGGCAAGGTGGTTGGCTTGCTAGAATTGAAGCTGAATGTGGCAGACTACCTCGTTAATTACAAGGAAAGTAGCCACTTTTCTAGTTCATCTAGGCCAGTTAGTTGCCTAATTCTGAATCTAGCAGTAGTTAATTCAGTAGCTGAGATATTATCGGATATGGCTTCTAAGTGGTTTTCTAATTGAACCGCTCTTCTAACCTTCTCTTCAACAGATGAATATAATTGATGAGCCACCTTTTCGTCTCTAATCGTAAGTGCTGGCTCCACTTCGGAAACATCTAGACCCATTCTTCTCCATTGTAAAATGCGGCGTGTGAGGATGGAATTACTAAATCCATTACTAGGTAATCGAGTCAACATTACTAACTTAGGAGAGCCGTCTTGTATAGTATCTAATTCAATATCTTCGCCAGGCATTTGCTGGAAATTATGAATTTTTATTTCTTCAATGGATTCGTTTTGGATATCGAAATGTTCTTGATGGAACTCAGTGAGGTCATCTTTTATTTGCGAGAAAATATCTGCCTCTGGAGCCTCCCTTCTCAATCGCGCTAGCCAAACCGAATCAAAAACTAAGCAATTTATTGGAAATATAATTTTCCAAGAACTTTTGTATGCTTCATCTCTAATTTGTCTAATAAATGATAACACAGCATCCTCACCGTGTAAAGACACTAGCCACTCAAGTCCTTCTATGACTATCAATCCGTGGTCATTAGGTAATTTAGAAGTGATAATGTGGGCTATTTTTTCAAGACGAGGAGTAATAGCGCCAGCAGTGGTACGGTCAGATAGCCAATACGATTCAATCTTAGACAAATCAATGTACTCTAACAATCGTTTATGCGGCTGGCGGCTGAACAGCAATACTTGTTGCTGTGAGACTTCTAATTGTTTGTCGAGCCAAGGATATAAGGCGCTATTATTAGATAATTCTGCAGTATATAGTCGTCCTTGCTCCATCGGTCAGCCCCCCTTAAATGGCACTATGACTAACCGCTCTATTTACTATCTGTCACTGTAAACTCCATCAAGCATTATATCTATTGTTTGTTTGGCATATATAGGTGTGGCAATGACCGAGACAGTGAATGATGAAATCTCAATGGCTGAATGTGGAAATTGCCGTGCGGTAATTGCGAGTGATTCTAGCGAATGTCCCGAGTGTAAAATCAAGTTTTCGGGTATCTCCGACGATGCCCTTGGTGAATGTGGCGCTTGTGGAACTTTAGTACCTCTCGAATCAACCAGTTGTAAAAAGTGTCGTGTTATTTTCGTTGCAGATGATGTGATGGATGTATTACGAAAATGGCTATCTAACACTGGTTTAAGCATAGCCGCATTATTTGACAAATTTGATACTAATGGCGATGGAATGATCGATTCTGATGAGTTGAGAGAAGGTCTATTAAACTTAAATTTAGCAGATCTACCTCCCTCACAAGTTGAAAGATTGATTGAGCAAATTGATATTGATGGCAATGGAGAAATAGACTTGATGGAATTGGAGCAGTCTGTTACCGGGGCCGAATACACCCCTTCCGCCAACGAAAAAGAAGAGAAGGAAGAAGAGGAAGAAATATCTGAAGTCGAAACTGGTGAAAACGACGAAGTTGAAGAAACTGAAGAAGAAGTTGA
>DAJY01000001.1:14261-16465 GCA_002499015.1 Euryarchaeota archaeon UBA242 | reverse complement strand
TGATGATGATTCTGGCGATTCCGAAGAAGAAGTTGAAGATGATTCCGAGGAGAGTATTGTTGAATTTGATTTGAAACAACATAAACCAGATGATATTCTTGAATTATTGATTAGTATAATGGATGAGCAAGAGGCCAATCCTGCAGAGATTTTCCATGTATTGGATGAAGATGGTGACAAAGTCATTAGTAGTGAAGAATTCTCAAATACAATCAAGGAACTACTAGAGGATGAAGATATTAGCGAATCAAGTATTGCTGATTTCATCGCATCCTTAGATACAGATAAAGATGGGAATATTGACATGATCGAATTCATTTCCGCTATTGAGTCTCAAGAAGATGAAGAAGATGAAGAAGATAAAGAGGAAGATTCAAATTACTCAGAAAAGCCTCCTAAAGAATTCCCTTCACCGATGCAATCAGCAATGATGTCTAAGAAATGGAATGATATCTGGTGGCCACTAATCCACGCAGCATTCTTTGCATTCATACTAATTTGGGTTGTCAATGGACTAGGTCTGATCGTCGATGGTTCAGGAGGACCTGTTGCTTTGGAAACATCCTATGGAATGGGCAATGGCGATATGAGTGAAGGCGATATTTACCCATGTGACAAAGCTATCCAAGTCGATAAATGTGCTAATTCACTAACTCCGTTCTCCGGTGAGTCCTCCTCTATGCCTAAAGGATTCTATGCTGACGGTATATTTTTCATGCTTCTTGGAGCAATGGGGATGGTAGGATCAATGTTTACTCACTTGGTCTTAGCCAAAGGTTGGAGAGCACGTGTCAAGGCTATGAAGGAAGTTGAATCTGATACTGAGGATGCAAAGGAAGCATCTGAAGATGAAGGCGATTCAAACTTGGATGAAGCGATGATGAATCTGTGCAAAGCGATTATTTCCAATGAGATGACCATCCGCGAAGCGTTTGAGAGCATTGATACTGATGGCAACGGCCGAATTAATGGACCTGAACTACAAGCCGGTCTCAAAACACTTGCAGGCGATGAATTATCAGCATCTGAAATAGTTGCCATTATCGAGGCTTTAGACGAAGATGGAGACGGAACACTAGACCCTATGGAACTAGTGAAAGCATTGGAATCATTGGATATGGACCTTACCGTAGATCACCCTGCTGAGCAATCAGATGATGATGATGATGATGATGATGATGATGATATCGACGTCGGGTCCCATATTGGCCTCACAATTGATAAGGAAGAATTCTTTGGAACCATAATTGAGTTTGATGACGAAGATGAACTTGTTACAATCAAGGAAGACGGTACTGGTGATGAAATCACCGGGTACCAAGATGATATGTTCTTGGAGTAAATACATGTCCACAGACCCACTAAGTGCATTACGCGGAACAGCATTTTGTCCCGTCTGCGGTTGCATTGAAAAGTCAGGCAGCGTTCGCTGTGCTGAGTGTGGTACATTCCATTCTAGCGCTCATTTAGAGGAGAGAGAAGCACCTCCACCTTCGCAAGAAATACCAGCACAAGTGATTGATCCAGCGGCATATTCGTTAACACCTGGTTCCGACCAAATCCCTGTAGAGTCTTTTGAAGAATCTGATTCTATAACAAGTTGGGAAGGTGGTTCAACTGATTTCACTATGGATGAAGAGGATGAAAGGCCGATGAGTAGAGTTGACCCTGATGAATTGGTCTTACCTGATCCAGAGGAATTAACAAATATTAAGTAACACTGATTTACCACTATTTCTTTTTTGAGAGAGAATAATAATAACTCACTTTTAAAAGTTAAAAGTAATGAAATCATTCAATACAGAGATAAAATACTGGTGGGCTCGGAGAGAATTGAACTCTCGATCTTCGCCATGTCAAGGCGACGTCATAACCCCTAGACCACAAGCCCCTAGGTAAAGTGAGCCACTTAGGCTCTATATTAAACGGATTCGGTATACTATTTTCGATTCAGCTAACAATCTTCGAAATCTTACCAGTACAACCTAGTTGGGAGCAGTGGCCCCCCATTCTAGTTCGCCCATTGGACATTTTGAATAATTGACCATCTTTTATCGGTCCATATGTTTTACACTTCAAACAAAATCCTTCGATTACTGCCATCTCACTCATATGTTCCAGACATACCATTGACTTGAAACCTACTATTCGCCATCATTTGGAGAATATCAGAATTTCTTGAATAATTCACCCTCTGAGGGGGG
>DAJY01000001.1:9078-13992 GCA_002499015.1 Euryarchaeota archaeon UBA242 | reverse complement strand
AATGTCGTATAACTTACCTTATACGACATTACCCTACACGGTTTTTGAGTGATTATTCCGATTGTTCAAGATTAAGTTGCAAATCGTCAGTTTCGATTGTAAATACACCCACTAATGGAGGTCCTAGTAAGCAAGAATCTAATCCACCATCTCGCGAATCAAGAGTTTTAATAATTGCATTAGAAATATTGATCCAATCTTGCCTAGATGCAAAAATACTCTGGACAAGCAATAATGGTTCACCATCACTAGATTTAGCATACCATGCTGCAAGACAACCAGATTTTTGTTTTTTGAATTCTTGACGTGTGTTGAGCATTCGCATGAGTCTTGCATCTTTACCTTGAGCAGGTGAACATACTACGGTTTCCATTATTGCTTCAACCATGAGTTTCACCTTATTATCAATTATTCTATTTTAACATTATTTGCCTTTTAAAATACATTAACTCACAATTCATAATGTTGGTTTAGTGAAAAATCAAATCACCTTCAAGCATAGTAGCATGGAATGGTGAATCTCCAGGTTGTTGGCACCAGGCCTGCCACCATGGACCATCTACTACATTCAAGTTAGCAACCGCACCTTCTTCGATAACTCCGTGTCTTGCACCCGATGGGTGTGGAGTTGTTTGGGCAGGATTGCGTGAACAAGCCACCAGTGCTGCTAACGGCGAAACTGCACAACGTTGTACGAGTATGGATGCGATAAAGGGTAAACTCAATGTTTGGCAATTAGGATTGAAATCTGTGGCAACAGACCAAGTGAATTGTTGCTCAGTAACTTCGTTGAAATCAGGCCATTGCTCACCCATTGAGTATGGTGTTCCGGGTAAAAAGCCACAATTAACACCACTCTCCTCCATTTTCATTCTCGCATCAGTGGAAGTATAATGGGAATGATCTGCACTGGTTACCGCTAATTCGGCAGCTAAGTCTCCACCACCACCATCGGTAAACTCGTCAATATGCATTCTTAAATCGAGACCTCCATCTTTAGATTGTTTTAGAATGTCTTCACTCTCTTCAATTGTAAACCACCCCGGCTCGCAAAATACATCAGCAGAACGGGCAAGTCCTTGTTCCAATACAGCAGGTAATTGTTCGCTCAAGATTTCTTCTACGTAATCACTTCTCGAGTATCCCTTCGGAGTAGCATGAGCACCTAGCCAAGTTTGATCAATACTAGGGAGGTGATTCATTTTAGAGAGTTCATTTGCTGCCGCGATTAGTTTTAATTCAGATTCAGTGGATAACCCATATCCACTTTTTACTTCTAAGTGAGTCGAACCATTTCTAAAAGCACTCCTCAAGCGCTTGTAACCTAATTCAATCAATTCGGCTTGTGTTGAATTACGTGTTGCTTCTACTGTGGAAACTATCCCTCCACCCATTGAAGCGATATCTGAATAAGAATGTCCCTGCTGACGCCACGATACTTCTCTGGAGCGGTCCCCTGACCATAATAAATGAGTATGTGCATCTACTAGGCCCGGTATAATTGCCTTTCCATTCAATGAATAAATTTTGCACTTCAAGTTATCCAATTTAGAACGGTGGATATTTTCACGACCATACTCATCTTCTAGAACCTTTGAATCATCAATTTTTACAATTATGCCGTCTTCTATAACAATTCCCTTTCCAGCAGGACTTGTCAACAACTCAGAATCGGCAATATCCGCACCCTTCAAAGAACCCTTTCCAGAGAGGTGGGCCATCGGCCCAAGGTCCAACAATACGGTTCGCATTGGTGGGGCTTATGCGTGAGGGTTGAAGAACCATAGCCACTAGCACTGTCTGAGCGCGATGGATAAGTGGACCCTTGGAATTGAGTCAACCGCTCACACACTATCATTTGGATTAGTAGATCCTAATGGCATTCCGTTTCCTTCTTGTTCCGGTACCGTTAGTCCAGATGAGGGAGGAATTCATCCTCGTGAAGCAGCAGATCATCATAAAGACGTTGCACCGGTCCTACTTGAAAAAATACTTCAGCAGAATGAATTGGACATCTCCGATATTGGAGCGGTATCATATTCACAGGGACCTGGCTTAGCACCCTGCTTAAGAGTAGGTGCTGCTATTGCGAGAGGGATTTCTAGCAGACTTGGAATCCCATTAATTGGAGTCAATCACTGTGTTGCGCATATTGAAATCGGTAGAGATCAATGCGGTTGTATCGACCCAGTATTGCTATATGTTTCTGGAGGAAATACTCAAGTTATAGCAAGGTTGGACGGGCGATATCGTGTATTAGGTGAAACACTCGATATTGGTATTGGTAATATGCTTGACAAATTCGCACGCACTCAGGGAATACCATTTCCTGGCGGCCCAGTGATTGAGAAATTAGCCGCTCAATGGCTTTCCGAAAACCCTAATCCATCGATGGATGGTTTAGAATTACCATACGCTGTCAGGGGAATGGATTTGGCCTTCTCAGGAGTTATGACCGCAGCTCAAAGATTACTTGATTCTGGAGAATCTCTCGGCGCTGTATGTTGGTCATTACAGGAGCATGCATTCTCTGCATGTGTAGAAGTGGCGGAACGTGCAATGGCTCATACTGGGAAATCAGAACTATTACTTGGGGGCGGTGTTGCATGTAATATGAGGCTGCGTAAAATGTGTGAACTAATGGCTGATGAGCGCGAATCTGTGTCATTTGCACCTCCACGAATGTACTGTATTGACAACGGCACAATGATTGCAAAATTAGGGTTTTTGGAATTACTAAATGGCAGAATTACGACATACTCTGAAAGTGCTATAGACCAGTATTTGCGAACTGACCAAACTCCAATTAGTTGGGCGTGAAGGCACGGTTGCAACGCTAACCGTTTTATGGGGTCGGCTACGCCACACACATGGGGGAGTCAACCATCGAGCGCAGAAAGAAGAAGGGTGAACCCGATAACCCATTTGCCCCGGATGCAGGTGCAGTGAGAAATCAGAGGCATAACCAACGCGTTCAAATCACTCGTACTACCGCTGCTAAAGCACCTAATGCCGCACCAATAATAGGTAAGGATGTTGGCTTGAGTGGCCTGGAAAAGAAGCGCAAAGAAGCGCTCAGTCGAATGTCTGAAACTAAACCTTCTACCGTTGCTAGTGTAGAACAAACAGATGCAGTACCTGCATCTGGAATTTCAAATAGCAACCAAAAACAACAACCAGCGGAAAAGGCATCTTCAAGAGCAGATCGTCTTGCTGAATTACGTAAAAAATCTGCTGCGTCTAAATTAAATGCAGTTCAGCATAAGATTGAAGAAGTTCCTGCGGTAGTAGTAGTTGCTGAAGTAAAGTTAGTTGAAGCCAAGGTCGAAATTGAAAGTTTTTCTGCGGTCACTGACACCGTATCTAAACCTGCATTATCACAATTAAATGTTTTTAAAATCGTTGAAGAAACTCAAGTAAAAGCGACAAACGACCGTCGTAAAAAACGACGCCCACATGCTAAGAAAGGTGGAGGGCGGCAAAAGCAAGAGAAGCGACTCAACCGGCAGAAATATTTGGAGTACAAATACGCTGCAAGAGACATTCTCGACGACCCTTCAGTACCAGAAGAACATCGCTCTAACGTATTAGGCCAAGTTTGGGCAAAGGGTGAGCGGATGTCTGTTGATGATTCGTATGAATTTATTGATAGCAAAATTTTGGAAAATATCCTAACTGAAGAAATCGGTAATAAATTGAGGACATTGGTTAGGAAATTTACAACTAGACGGTGATGAAATGAGTGATTTAACAGTAGGAAAAAATATGGTTGCAAGTGTACATTACACTGGTACAATGCCGGAAACAGGAGAGGTTTTTGATAGTAGTGAGGGCAGAGACCCTCTAACATTCATCATAGGACATGGACAAATGATTCCAGGGTTTGAAGCAAATATCGAAGGTGCAAAAATTGGTGAGAAGAGAACCTTTACACTAACTGCAGATGAAGCATATGGAGAAAGAGAAGACGCTGCATTAATGAAGATTCCAAGAAGTGAATTTGCACAATTAGAAGAAGGAGATAAATTGGAAATTGGAATGACACTTGTAGCGAATATGGAGCATGGCCCTGCACCATTTAATATTACAGAATTAACTGATGACGAAGTATCTGCTGATTTCAACCACAAGTTAGCAGGAGAAGCTTTGACATTTACTGTTGAAATTGTAGAACTGCGTGATGCTAGTGTGGACGAACTTTCACACGGCCATGTTCATGGACCTGGCGGACATCACCACTGAACTGATTAATTCAAACATTCCAAGTGGGAGTGTTGAAGAATCGCCCACACTTGGACACTATATGGTCGGGTCGCGTAAGGACGAGTGGAAAACCCTCGGCGGACTTGATATCCCTCTACAAAGTGATGAAAATACACTTTCTGATGTAGGTTATGTTCGCTCTAATGTTGGTGATGCTGGAAGCAAGCCGTATACTCGCGGCATTCATGCCACAATGTATCGCTCAAGACTTTGGACAATGCGCCAATACGCCGGATTTTCTAGCGCTGAGGCAACTAATGAACGCTTCAAATTACTATTAGAGCGTGGACAAAAAGGTTTGTCTGTTGCTTTTGATTTACCTACACAATTGGGGCTTGATGCTGATGATGAGTTGTCATTGGGCGAGGTAGGGAAAGTTGGAGTTTCCATTTCATCTATTGATGATATGAGACTATTACTAGATGGAATTCCACTAGATCAAGTAAGTACTTCGATGACAATTAATTCACCAGCGATCATTCTATTGGCGATGTATGTAGCAGTAGCGGAAGAGCAAGGTATTTCAGCGGACAAAGTAATCGGTACGATTCAAAATGACATACTCAAAGAATATATCGCGAGAGGGACATATGTATTCCCACCAAAACAATCAATGCGTTTAATCACTGATGTGTTTGAATATTGCGCAGA
>DAJY01000001.1:8427-8915 GCA_002499015.1 Euryarchaeota archaeon UBA242 | reverse complement strand
GCGAGTAAATTTAGAGCCGCGAGAAGATTGTGGCATGACCTAATTAGTCAACGATATCAACCTAAAAATCCTAAGTCCGCGATGCTCAGATTCCACACCCAAGTTGCTGGAGTTAGCCTAACAGCCCAACAACCACTCAACAATATTGCACGGGTCACAATACAAGCGTTAGCAGCAGTATGTGGTGGAACTCAAAGTCTTCACACCAATTCTTATGATGAAGCATTGGGATTGCCTACTGAGGAAAGCGCAACTGTAGCACTTAGAACTCAACAAATAATTGCTGAAGAAAGTGGAGTTGCTGATGTAGCAGACCCATTGGGTGGTTCATATCACGTAGAGGCTTTGACAGAGCGTATTTATCAACAAGCGTTACTACAAATCCAAGAGATTGAAAAATTGGGCGGTGCAATGGCGGCAATTGAGGCGGGATGGCAGCAGAGAGAAATTCATAATGCTGCGTTTAAGCATCTTAATGATGTAGAATC
>DAJY01000001.1:2235-8127 GCA_002499015.1 Euryarchaeota archaeon UBA242 | reverse complement strand
ATTAGACCCTACTGTTGGCGAAATGCAATGTAAGAGGTTGGGCGATTTGCGAGCCGATAGAGATGCGCAATTAGCCAAATCGTGCTTGGATTCAATAGGGCTTGCATCTGCTGGCTCAGACAATTTATTCCCTTTGATTTTGTCTGCTGTAAAGTCTGATTGTACTGTAGGTGAAATAATGAATGCAATGCGTGCTGAGTTCGGAGAATGGATGGCTCCGAGCGGATTTTGAGGTGATTGAATGGATTTCGGATCAATACATATCGACCATATTGGAATCGCAACTAGTGACTTAGAATCTGCAAGTCATTTCTGGAAACTAATCGGTTTAATTCAAGGTTCAGAGGATGAAACTGTAGTAGAACAGGGTGTGACAACTAGATTTTTTTCAACATCTCCACCAGACGAGAGTGTTGAACAACATCCACCGATGATAGAATTGCTACAACCTACTTCAGCGGAAACTCCTATTGGCAACTTCTTAGCAAAGCGCGGCCCGGGCATACAACAATTGTGTTTCCGTGTTGAAAAATTACAACAGTTAATTGACTATTTACTGGATAACGGAATTCAGATGATTGATGCTGAACCGAAACTCGGCGCAGGGGGCTCACAAATAGCATTCGTGCACCCAAAATCAACAGGTGGAGTTTTGGTAGAACTCAAACAAAGCAACCACTGAGTCTTGCCTTTGCAGTAATTATCATGGATACTCTCTTAACCCCTCAGCATGGGCTTGGTTGTGATGAGAACTTGTGTAGACCACCTGATAGCCTTACCACATATTGATGGTCCACGCGTTAGAAGAGAAGCAGAGTTCATTTCCGCTCAATTAGATAATCTTAGAGTAAATGGTAAAATTAGCAATGATGCATATCTTGATGCTGGGGCAATACAAGGTGCTTTCGACATGATTGGAAACTTAGTTGAGATGGGTATTTCACAAAAAGAGATACACCAGCAACTTAGGCAACAATTGTCTCGCGCTTGCCGTTTAGAAGAAAAACACCCTGGATTAAATGCTGCAGTTGAATCTGGAAGAGCCAGTTGAGGGATTTTAATGTCTGAAACCTTACTCTCGATAAAGGGGGTTGCCAAGCATTTTGATGAGATTGAGGCCCTTAGCCATATTGATTTGGATATTCGCAGCGGAGAAGTAGTCGGATTGGTTGGAAGCAATGGAGCTGGGAAAACAACATTGCTGAGATTAATGGCAGGAGTGTACACCCCTACCAAAGGTAGTGTGACATTGAAAGATGGTTCAGATGTGTCAACAATGAGGCATATGCTGGGTGTAGTCCCAGAATCTACTGGATTGTATTCTCGCTTGACTGCATGGGAGAATATTCGTTATCATTCGAGATTATACGGGATTGATGATGAAACCTCTTGGAAACGTACACAGTTATTCGCTAGTAGATTGGGAATGAGTGATAGTCTAAGCCGTCACACCAAGGGATTTAGTCGTGGTATGAAGCAAAAAACTGCTCTTCTTAGGGCACTTGCTCATGGTCCAAGCATACTACTTCTCGATGAACCTACTGCTGGATTAGACATTACTAGTGCTAGAACTGTTAGAGCACTTGTAAAACAATTACGCGATGAAGGTGGCACTGTAGTATATTCAACTCATCAATTAGAAGAAGCGAGACAAGTATGCGATCGTATTATTATAATTCACAATGGCGAGGTTAGGGCAGATGGTTCTCCACAACAGTTAATGGAACAAACCGAACAAGATTCTTTGGAAGAAGCATATGTTTCGCTGACCGCTGACCAAGCGAGGTCAAGGAACGAAGATGCTGATTCTGAAGGGCGCATTACGGCTTGGTGGAGAAAATTATTTACTCCTAAAACACCTGAATTGGAGGTGGAAATTGATGGTTGATGGTAGCGCTATGCGAATAAAGCAAATCGCAAAGAAGGAAGTAGTAGAGTTTTCCAGAGATTGGAGAACGATTATTGCCATCATTGTTATTCCATTGCTGATGTTCCCTTTGCTATTCATTCTATTTCCAGTATTACTACAATCTGAAGCAGCAGAATTAAAATCGTTACAATTAGACTTGACTATTCAGACCGATAATATGCCAGATAATTTAAGCATGATAATCAATCAATCTTCGATAGCAATAACTTATGAAGAATTACCTATTTTGGATGATTTAAGCCAACCTGGTGATGATATAGAACGTTTGAGAAATGGCTCAATAGATGCTATATTGAGAATTACCCAAAAAGAAGACATCTGGTATTATTCCATCCTCCATATGTCAACATCTGAACATTCGAGTGAGGCTAAATCAAGATTATTACATGATTTGAATGAATGGGAAGACAATGAAACTGCTGCAAGAATTGAATCCGGTGGCCTAGACGTTAATTCAACATTGAACCCCCTCAGATGGGATGGTGAATTCTCACAAGCAGATGCTGCCACTGCCGGGGAACAGGCTGGTATGGCATTATCAATGTTTATTCCACTGGTATTAGCTGTCTGGACCTTCTCATCGGCAATTCAGCCATCAATTGATATGACAGCGGGTGAAAGAGAAAGAGGTACGCTAGAAGCACTTCTAAGCCTGCCCTGCACACGCCTTGAATTATTATTCGGCAAGTGGTTGGCGGTAGCCACTATTACAGGAGTTGGAGTATTACTGCAGATATTTGGATTATTATTTGCGATAGGCTATCTAGCGAATTCTAGTATCATCGGTGTTCCTGAACTATCGCTGGTGACAATTCTACTGATAATTGGCGCGATTATGCTATTTGCAATTATGGTTGTTGCAATAGAATTAGCCCTAGCGATGAGATCGCATAGTGTAAAAGAGGCGGGAAGTATCCTCGGCCCCGCTATAATGTTGATTATTTTCCCAGCCTTATTCACGCAGGTTATCAATTTAGACGGAATTGAATCGTTTTGGTTTGCAATTCCGGTGGTTAATGTGCTACTCGCGCTTAGAGAATTATTGATGAATAGAATAATTACAAGCCACATCATTATTTGGGTTGGAACTTCAATATTGTATGCCCTAATGGCAGCAAAGTATGCCTCAATGCAATTCAAGAGAGAAGATATTGTTACTTCCCTAAGTTAATCCAGTTCACTGATTATTAGTGATAATGCTTGATATATTTTGCATTTTTTCTTTATTTGGATAAGTTGAAATGGATAAAGCATACGACTCAGGTTTCAAATGAGACTTATTTGCTCACAATAAGATTTTAGTTTGTTAAGAAGTAAAGTGAACTATCGCTTCTCTTACTATCTTGATAATCAAATCAATTTCCTCTGAAGTGATTGAGAAGTGTGGTGTGAAGCGCAATGCATTCTTTCCACCATGGATAACTCCTAATCCTCTTCTTCGACACCAAGGCTCAACAGCATCAAATCCTACAACTGGTAAAATATCCACCTTCAATTCTGCGCTGACCAATAGACCAGTGCCTTGAACTAGAGTAATGTATTGAGGGAATTCTAACGCTAGAGCATTCAATTTGTCAACAAATTCAGTGCCTCGCTGTCTAATGTTTTGTCGCAATTGTGGTGTGATGCGGTCGAGGACTGCGATCGCAGTTTCTAGCGCACGAGGATTAGTGGACATGGTATTGCCATAGATTCCTGAAACATATAATTCGCTAGCACGACTATTCATTCCCAGTACTGAAAGTGGATACTGTCCTGCGTTCATGGCTTTTGACCATGTTTCCAAATCTGGGGCTAGGCAATCTTGGAAGCCATCATAATCGACGATGGAAAGACATCCTTGCCCACGAATTCCCGCTTGTATTGAATCGACCAATAATAATGAGCCATGTTCAGTTGTTAGCCTACGGGCCTCGTCATAGAATGCTCTCTCAACACATTGGCCAGGATTTCCTTCACCTTGTACCGGCTCGATAGCCATCAATTCAATGAATTCACCATTTGCATCAGCCTTGGCAAATACTTCTCGTAGAGCCTCAATATCATTTGCTGGAACGAGAAAGAGATTATCACGGTCACGGAAACTTGCCAGATTCTTATCATAATTCGGCTTACAAGAATGAGACAGTTGCGCTGGTCTTTCAGTTCTACCGTGGAATGCTTGTTCAATGGCAAGTAATTTTATTGGTTTACCTTGGTGGCGTCCTTCAGACCCAGTTAAATTATTAGCATTTACATCAGAAATACGCAATGATACCGTTACTGCTTCTGAACCACTATTCATGCAAATAAAACGGTCAAACGGACAACTTCCTCTAGTATGTCCCAATTCAGCACGAAGTCGGTCAACCAAGCGTTGCTGCGAGAATGAAGCTGTCATAACATTGGCCATAACCCAATTCTTTGACATGGCTTCAATAATTTCGTCAGGACCATGCCCGCCTCCGAGCATTCCATATCCACCATTATCGTGTAATACAGCACCATGTGCAGTAATTACCCAAGGTCCACGTGCAGCGATTGCGACGTAGGGGTTGATAGTCGCTGGATTGTAAAAATTTACATATCCACTCTGCAATGAAGTAATCAATTCTGATTCTGATTGCATTAAGACGCTAGTTCCGACTTCTTGGCGAAGCGCTAGATGATATTTATGACCCTCATTTATAGCGCGACCAAGGTTTTTGTCGAGGCTGATGAATTGTCTGATTTCAGCATCGTTTAAACCACTTGTTTCAGCATCTCCACTGTTGGCACGGATGTCTTGTAAAAGGCCGATTAGATCGTCCGGAGAAGCACTCATCACTTTGGGGCTGATGAAGCAAGGGCTTTGAACATTTTCAATAGCCAAAAAATCATTATTCAAGGAATAATGGGCCAAAATGGGACAAAATCAAGGAAATTGATATTTGTAAAAAACTACCCTCAGTATAGCCTAAAACGAGAGGTATTCGTATAATAATACTCAGGCAATACTAAGCGAATACTTATATTGGGTTGATTGGAGCCTAAACCATGCCAAAGATATCGTTGGACATGCCCAGCCAATTGGCTGAAGATTTGCGCAAACATGTTGGCGATGACAAAAAATTTGTCAGCCTAGCAGATGCTGTTAGAACGGCTTGTCGTAAATTATTAGATCAACTTGATGAAATTGATTCTAGGCATGGAAGAGGAATTCAGAAGGAGTGAATAATATGGTGTCAAAAAACGAGGCGGAATTGGCTATAAAGACTCTATTAGAGTATTTGGAAGGAAACTTATCTGAACGAGAGGGGTTGCTCAAAACTCCAAAGAGAGTGATTGATTCGTGGGATGAAGTATTCGGCGGATATTCGCAAAATGCAGAAGATATTCTTGAAGCAACTTTCAATGGAGAGGGGTACGATGGAATCGTGTTATTGCGTGATATTGAATTCCATTCTACTTGCGAGCATCACCTACAGCCATTCAGAGGAAGAGCGCATGTTGCTTACATTCCTACAGAGAGGATTGTGGGTATCTCGAAATTAGCACGTATTGTTGAACTACACGGCAGAAGATTACAGAATCAGGAACGGATTACCAAGGGCGTAGCCGATGATTTGGAAGCACATCTTTCTCCTCTAGGCTGTGCTGTAATAATCGAAGCTGCTCATGGCTGTATGCAATGCCGTGGTGTTGCAAAGCAGAACGCTATCATGACTACATCGGCTATGCGTGGTGTATTCTTTGACAAAGCTGAGGCTAGAGCGGAATTAATGCAATTGATTCAAAGCCGCCCGCTTTGAACGATTGGAGGTCAATAGGATGAAGGAAGAATTTGAGAATTGTGGAATCGCAGGAAATGCTGTTGTTGACAATCCTACCGACTTGGCCATGGAGTACAAAATCGTTGAAATATTCCACTCTATTCAAGGTGAAGGTGCCAAATGTGGCATTCCACATGTCTTTATCCGTTTTGGAAAATGTAATTTACAATG
>DAJY01000001.1:0-1955 GCA_002499015.1 Euryarchaeota archaeon UBA242 | reverse complement strand
CCCAAGGACCAGGAATATCCAAATGTATCTATTAGGCAACGAACTGGGGATGAATTAAAGTGTGTATATATTGGCCAAGATTTATCGCTATATGATGATTTAAAGCATGGTTTTGAGCATTTATTTTTACAACCATGTTATATTCATTCACAAGATGTAGCATGGAATGGCAAGAATTTTGCTATTACTGAAAATGTTGTTAAAGACAATCCTATGTGGAGATTAAGTCTTCAAACTCACAAATGGATGGGTATTGATTGAGGTGGTTCAAAAATGAGAGCAGTAATGGCATTTAGTGGAGGAATGGACTCAACTAGTTTGTTGATGAGATTACTAGCCGATGGCTACACAGTGGATTGCTTATCATATGAATATGGGCAAAAGCATTCCCTCGAATTGGAAAGAGCCAAACAAAACATTGCTTATCTTGCTGAAAATGGCTTCCATGTAACTCATAGAATAGTAGACTTGAGCAGCGCGATGAACCTATTTCACTCTAGCCTAATCGTCGGTGGGGCTGATGTTCCGGAGGGGCATTATGAGGAAGATGCGATGAAGTCAACAGTTGTACCCAATAGAAATGCTATATTTGCATCAATTCTGTATGGTTATGCTCTATCAATTGCGCTAAAGGATGGTTGTAATGTTGAACTCGCTTTGGGAGTTCATAGTGGTGACCATGAAATATATCCAGATTGTAGGCCAGAGTTCTATCAGGCAATTGGTCATGCATTTGCAATTGGAAACTGGGATAGTGACAAAGTTTCATTTAAATTACCGTATTTAGATGGTGATAAGGAATCAATACTGAGGGATGCTGAAATAGCAATAACAAAACTTGGATTAGATTTTTCAACAATTTATGCCAATACGAATACTTCCTACAACCCGGACCAGTTAGGTCGTGCTAGCGGTACTAGCGGTGCCGATATTGAACGTATCTTGGCTTTCCATGCGGTTGGCAGGAAAGACCCTGTCGAATATGTTGAATCTTGGAGTCATGTACTGCAAAACGCACTTCTAACCGAATACAAACATAAGGATGATGAGTACAAAGAGCGACTAACTGAATTACAATATTATGTAACTAGACAAAGTGGCACTGAAGCCGCTTTTAGTGGAATCTATTGGAATGAGAAAGGCGATGGCCAGTACTCATGTTTGTGCTGCGGTCACATTCTGTTTAATTCTGAAATGAAGTATGATTCAGGATGCGGTTGGCCTTCATTCCACAGTGAATCGGAAGATGCTTCAATTAACAGATTAGAAGATAACTCGCATGGAACCCCACGAACTGAGGTTAGGTGTAGTAAATGTGATGCCCACCTTGGCCATGTGTTCAATGATGGACCGGCTCAATTTGGTGGCGAAAGATACTGCATAAATTCAGCGTCCATAGATTTTGAGGAGGAATAAAAATGACAACCATAATTAGAAGATATATTGAAACTGATACTGGCCATAGAGTTCCTAATCACAAAAGTAAGTGTAGGCATATGCACGGGCATCGTTATCGTTTTGAGGCTGAAATAGAAGGAGACATTGTTACTGAAAGTGGAGTTTCCGAAGAGGGGATGCTAATTGATTTTTCAGATGTTTCTGCAATACTGACAGAATATGTGCATGACGTAATAGATCACGCATTTGTAGTATATTCTGGAGATGAGAAGGGTATTGCTGCTTGTGCGTTAATGGGAGAAGGACACAGAACTGTCATCGTTCCATTCATTCCTACTGCAGAGAATCTAGCAAAGTGGGCCTTTGAACAAGTCGAACCTCATATCACTACCTCATATGGTAATCGGCTAAGACTGATAGCCATGCATTGCCGTGAAACACCTAAGAGTGTTGCGAGTTGGAAAGTATAATCAATCAATACGTCGACGTCTATTTCTTTGCCAATTCTCATCACCTTTAAGGTGCTGAATTGCAGTAGTAGCCTCTATCAAACCACC
>DAJY01000119.1 GCA_002499015.1 Euryarchaeota archaeon UBA242 | reverse complement strand
ATGGTAATGTGTACAAAATGTGAATAATGTCATTTGAATCAATCAATAATTCAAAATCTTCGCCAACTGGGCCATTGTCCATCAGCGTTGTCTGCCATCTAGTGCCAGTGTAACTTACCTGCCATAATTGCCCATCCGTATTTCTAAACAATCCCCATTCCAAATCGTTCAGAGTGTTTGAAAGTTCTAAGTGTGTCACATTAGCATCCTCAATTATCGTCCTTGTATGCCAAGATTGCGAGGTATAAGGTGGAGATTCGTAGGCAATTCTTGCCATTTTGAGATCATTGGCGTCTACATATAATAACTGATATCTGCCGTTATTTGTCACCGAAATCGCACAATCAACTAATGTGGATTGATTTGTTGCAGGTGCTACTGTATCGACTAATGAGCCATCCCAATTACCATTTAAATAGCGCCCAGCAACACGAATATTACCCTCAAGTGTTGACCAACAGAAATTCAACTTCTCTCGTCCAGTGACAACAAGATCTGGCGTTCCTGGTGTTTCATTGGCCATGTTTGCCCATAGTGGTTGAGAATACAGCACTTCACTTCTCCAAACATCTAATGCAGATTCACTTCTAACATTAGCACCCTGAAGTCCATCAAAATCAATTACAGTGCCAGCAAAGTCGTGACCATAGCCATTAGAAAATGGCACTAGAGAAGTGCTCATTACTATCTCTTCAGGCTGCAAGACTTCTTGCTCAACTACCATATTTGAAAGAATAGGAGTCAATATCTGGGCAAGGAAAAAGAACGCCAGGAGCATAGATTTTATTGGCAAAGCCTTGCTATCTACACCCGACATAGTATCATGACGACAGCGTTACTTCTAAACGCTTCTCGCTAATTGATTCGTTTGACCCCCATAGGGGGTCATGTGAGATAATTGTAAAATAGGACTATTTTATGCTAAATTATTTGTGCGGTGTATTTGTCAATGAAGAGAGTTTGGGCTATTTCATGCAGGCTAAGAATGTCCTCATCGCGGCCAATGGCACATGGCCGAATCAAGCGATTTGGAAACCGTTGGTTGATTGCTCTGACATCGTAATCGCTTGCGATGGAGCAATAGTTCAATTATTGCAAAACGATATTATTCCCAACTTCATTGTTGGTGACTTAGATTCGATTCCGCAAGAAATGAACGTATCGCAAATTGAACAATTGGGGATTACTGTGATTCCGATGCCAGATCAAGATTCTAATGATTTGGCTAAGGCCCTAGATTATTGTAAACACCTAGGTGCTATAAAAATTGATGTCATAGGAATTGAAGGAGGAAGATTGGACCATCAAATTGGTGCCTATTTTTCTCTGTGCGAACAAGAGTCAAATGCAATCCTTCACCTCGATAACTGGACTGCCAGATTGGCCCCTAGTGAAGGCCTAATATTCGAGTCTATAGAGAAAGGAAAGAACATTTCATTATTCGCAATTGGAACTGTTAAAGGTGTGAAATTAAGCGGAGTAAAGTGGACATTGAACAATGAAGAATTATTGCCTAGCACCAATGGATTACATAACGAATCCATAGGGGGGAAAATACAAATCTCTCACCTTGGAGGCCATCTATTATTACTGATGGAACGTTGAAACGCTTATGGTAAATGTTTCCTAAGCATTTCAGAATATGCTCCTTCTCCATCCCATTTTTGAGCAATCAAGTCAATTCTGGAAGCCTCTACAGTTTGATCAAAACCTCCCCAATCTTCAATCAATCCAAGTTTGAAGGCAGCTCTTGGAGTATACCCCGGAAGTAAATTTCTCCAAGTAAATGGTATTCTACCGGGTGTCACTTTGTTGACCAGACTGACTATTGAAGTATTACAAGTAGTAAATAATGAATTATAAAATTGTGGTTTTTTACCTAAAGTGTTTAGCCTCTGCGCAAGACCGAAGAGCATTTTCTTATCTTTTCCAGGTGGAGTAACCGCTCTAAACATGTAATCTATATTCTTTCTACCATTGGTGCGAAGTCCCATAATATCGCTTTCAAGTCCAACTAATAGATACAATTCATAAGCACGCCATAATCCATCCCATGGATGATATCTTTGGCCAACAACCCTGCGGGTTTCAAATGAAAATGAGAGACAAATTCCGTCATTAAATTCAAAGGTTATCAAAGTATGAGCTAGACCTTTGATCGAATGGAACTGGTCCACTACGAACCATATGTCCTTGATCTCTTCAGAATCCACTGTGACCTCATCTATCCAATTAGAATCAAAATCTTTTGTGCTACGCCAGAAAAAGTTTCTGACATTTTTAAATGTTATTTTTGTACCATCGATTATTGCTTCGCCATGAAACTCACAATCTGAGCGCCAATCCGCCTCTAGTTTAGGTTTTAGAGGTCTTATCTTTGTAAACCAAATGAAAAACAGCCACAGTATTACAATTACTACTATTGAGGCAACGGCATATATGCCAAATTGAATAGGATCATCAAATAATTGTTCTATCAAATGTTCACCACCTATGCCAAACTCGCATTTCTTGGTCCCACCAATCCATCGCTCCATCCGCGTTTTGCCTCCACAAAACGCCATCGTCGTCTGTCATTGTTGGCAAACCTTCTGAATCTGGGGAACCATCTGCTAAAATCTGTGGTTCAGGGCCAAGATTTGGAAGTTGCCGCATCTCTGGCCCGTCTTGAACGCGTACGAGTATGATGTACACCAATACGCTAACAATCAGTCCTAAAGCACCTATTGAAAACCAACCTACTGATTCTGTAGGTGTTTGCTCACCCTTAGAACGGGATGGTAGAGATTTTTCTTCTTCAGTGGACAAATCATCACCAGGTAATCGTACTAAATTGATTCCTTCAATAGATGAAATCTTTTCATTATTTATCACTTCTAGGGAAATCAAATGTACTCCAGCAGGTAGTACTGAACAATCAAATTCACTTCCATTTGCTTGTGGAATTATTGAACCTTGTATTCTCCAAATCTTTTCAAACTCATCGAAATCAACAACAACCATATTGGCCACCATAATGACTTTACAAGGAATATCTGTTGAATTGTAATTTCCATTTACTTCTAAAGAAAAACTAGGCGCTTCTTTATTGTGAATAGTCAAGTTGAGCCATGATTCTGCAGTCTGTCCCAAACCATTCCTATATGACTCCTTTAATTGATAATCTCCAGCAGGCCAATGTGAACAATCTAAAGTTGGTTGGTCATCTAAAACTGTAAATGGTGCACCTGAAAAAGTTCTCGTCCCTATGGCATCATATCGAGGTCCGGTCTCATCAGAAAAATTCCTCTCAAGGAGGCATTCATCGCCTGTTTCTATCCAAGGGGGTGCGCTCAGTTGCAAGTTAATTCTGGGTGTTTTTAATGCTGGAATCAATGAATATGTAGGTAGTTGATAAGTTGTGATGACATTGCCATCAGCATTAACAAATTGTAATGAAAGGCTATGTTCACCACTAGACCACGCGTCATACATGATGCTAGCATTGGTTTGTCCTGTGAACGATAAAGTGATACTTTCAATCACTTGTTTGTCTTTGTAATCACCTAATAATCTTAATTCCATATCAATCCATTCTCTACTAGTATTGACCATTACTACAACACGAATAGCATCAGTTTCACCATCTTGATTAAGATCTAATGTATCATTTCTTAATGCTACCAATGTAATACCCTCTTCCAGTAACATTTCCTCTTGTGAGAGTGTTGCGGATTCTTCAGCACTCACAATACTGCTATTTTGCGGTGATAACAGAGTTATGAATAATATGGTAATAATCATCAATGAAAACTTTGAATCACGCATCGTTTTCACCTCCTAAACTTGGCATAGGAAAATCTGGTAATGTTCCATCAGCGTTGAGTGGTGGTAATGTTGGCAATTCAGATAATGGAATCATTCCATTTAATGAATTTAAGCCGTCATCAGTTATTTGTTCACCTTGTGCGATTAATAAAACCTCATCGTCGGTCATCTTGGCATTGAAAAAGTCTTCTTCCTCTCCGAGTTTATCCCTACTAATGCGCACGGTAAGAGCTGCTGCTGTACCGAGAATAAATCCTAATCCGATGACCAGATATGTCATCCAAGATGCTGCAGGGTCTTCGCCCATTATTGCTATAGCCGCTGCAAATTCACCATATTCATTTGACCAACCATCTCTATTACTATCTGGACAGCCTTGTACGTCTTTCTTTGACAAGCCATGTACTTCTGGGCAATCATCACGCAGTGCGCCTAATGGAACATCACCAAAGCCATCACCATCGCTATCTTTCCATTGTAGTGCTTCGGTAGGGAATGCATCTGCATGACCAAATGGATGTGCTTTCCAATTATCAGTAGGATCGCTCCATCCATCACCATCGGTATCTCGACAACCTAATCGGTCGAGTAGAGAGGTGCCTCTAGTATCTGGGCAAGCATCGCCACGGTTTCCAAATTCTTCATCACCATATCCATCACCATCAGAATCTCTCCATTGGGTTGGTTCATGGATGAAAGCATCGCCTAAATCGGACCAACCATCGCCATCGGTGTCAGGGCAACCCCATCTATCTCCACCTGCGATAGGACCTCGCGAAGTTCCTGCAGAATCAACACAGGCATCTGCGGTTGTTCCAAGTGGATTGTCACCTCTGTTATCGCCATCAATATCATGCCATTGCGTGATATCATATGGCCAAGAATCCGCACTTCCTCCGGGACTTGCTAACCAATGAACTGTCGGGTCAGACCAGCCATCACCATCATAATCGGGACAGCCCCATCTATCCATTGTTGAGGAACCTTCTGTTGTGGGGCAAGAATCTCCTCTAAACGCTTCTCTCCACGACTGGCCATCAAAGTACTCTAAGTTGTCACCAAACTCGTCATCATCACTATCAAACCATTGAGAACGGTCATCTGGGAAAGCATCGGCAAATCCTGCTGGATGGGAAATCCAATCGTTAGATGGGTCAGAATAGCCATCCATGTCAGAATCCTTACAACCACGTCGGTCAAAGTGTGAAATCCAACCTGATTCTACTTCTTCAGCGGTGGAATAAACACAGACATCCCCTTCAAAACCAGTGAAATTATCACCGTAACCATCTCCATCTGTATCTCTATATTGTGAGTTTACGAATGGGAAATCATCTATTTGAGTGGCTCCGTATGTTCTGTTATCTCCCCAACCATCTCCATCGGTATCACGCCATTGAGTAGGGTTATCTGAAAAATCATCGATTAACTTTGCACCTTCGGAGTGATTATCTCCCCATCCGTCAAAATCTCTATCGCTCCATTGAGTTGGCTCATCAACAAATGCATCTGAACCATTCATTATTGTCCAATTTCCATCACCATTTGACCAACCATCAGCATCATTATCCGGGCATCCGTAGCGATCTTGATTTGAACTTCCTGTGATGAAAGGACAAGCATCTGGTGTGGTTGTATTGAACAACCATTGACCAATACCCCATTGTGCTCGAGACAGATTCCATGATTCATCATGCCAATTATCTCCAAAGCCATCAGCATCGGTATCATTCCATTGTGAATTGTCATAGGCGAAGGCATCTGCCGAGCCTATAGGGTGAGCATGCCAAGCACTGAGTCCATTCAATGCGCCTGGGTCTTCATCAGAAAAACCATCGCCGTCTGAATCTAAACAACCGAATCGGTCTAG
>DAJY01000015.1 GCA_002499015.1 Euryarchaeota archaeon UBA242 | reverse complement strand
GAATATGCTTGGCAGACGCTCGGGTATAATATTCAACATGATTTGAGAATGGACGCAACTAAGTCACTAATTGCAATGGAAGCCTCATATTATGACATGAGACAAACGGGTCAAATTATGGCTGTGCTATCAAGTGATGTCAATCAATTAGAAGATGTTGTTTCTGATTCTTCAACTTCGATAATTAGAATTATAATGACATTTTTTACTGCTTTTTTAATTTTGGTGATGATGTCTTGGAAACTCGTAGCAGTATTATTTGGTCCAATACTACTAATCATTCCTGTCGTGTTTTGGTTTAGTACCACTGTACAGCGCAAATATAGAAAACAGAGGGAATCAACAGGGGATATTCATGCTGTGCTTGAGAATTTGATTTCAGGTATATCTGTAGTTCAAGCATTTAATGCACAAGATTGGGAGGCAAATCGAGTTAGTCGTGAGTCCGGATCATATAGAGACCAAGCGATGGCTGCAAGTAAAGATAGAAATCGCTTTGTTCCAATGATTTATGTTGTTGCAGGTATTGCTTTTGGCCTACTAGTCACTGCAGGTGGATACCTTACTGCTGCTGAGGAAATTTCAACAGGTGAGTTTGTAACATTCTTACTAATATCCACCAGAATGACAATGCCAATGTTCATCTTCGGACTTTTAGTAAACCAATTGCAGCGTGGAGAAGCTGCTGCAGCACGAGTGTTTGCTGCTATTGATTTGGAGCCAACAATCGTGGATGCAGAAGATGCTATTGAGTTGGTAGATGGAATCACTTCAATTGAATTTGACAACGTACATTTTACTTATCCAAATACTACCACCAAGGTACTTAGCGGGATTTCGTTCAAAGTAAATGGTGGAGAATTCTTGGGGGTAATGGGGCATACAGGGGCTGGAAAAACTACAATCCTAAAATTACTGATGAGATATTATATTCCTGATTCTGGAGAAGTTCTCGTCAATGGGGTCGATATTAATTCATTTACATTAGAATCGGTTCGCGAGGCTATCGGGTTTGTCAGTCAAGACCCATTCCTATTCTACGGTTCAATCAAGGATAATGTGGTTTACAATCAAACGGCAAGTGATGAAGAGTTAGCAGTTGCATTAGATTTGGCTGGTGCGTCAGAATTCGTTTCTAAGATGGAAAATGGGATGGACACAATGGTTGGAGACCGCGGTGCAAAATTATCCGGTGGACAAAAAGCGAGAGTATCACTTGCTCGTGCGCTATTAAAGAAACCAAGTCTACTCATTCTCGATGAAGCGAGTAGCGCATTGGATGCGGAAACAGAAAAGAGAATTCAAGAGAATCTGTTGAGTAGCGGCACAGATAGAGCCACTATTGCAGTAGCACACCGTCTTAGCACTATCAGAAATGCTAATGAAATACTTTCCATGGTCGATGGTGCTATTGTTGAGAGAGGAACTCACAATGGGCTAGTTGAAAATTCAGGTGTTTACGCAAGCCAATGGAACATTCAAACTGGTGATGTTAGCACTTATTGATAGAGATTCATACACGCTTACGAATCGGATGCTTCAATGTTGCAGTCTCATCCTCGTCTACAACAGGATTAAACATTTTATCGCCATTGATTATTACAATCGATACTAGGAGGAATAGAGGGATTCCGATTATTAAAGACCAAATGGCTAGGCTTAACTCTCTGAAAAAATACTGTTCCATTATTTCTGATATGACTATGATTACCACAAATAATAAAACTCTACTTACCACCAAAATAGTTCTGATAGTAGCCCATATTTCTTGAGAATCACTTATCTCATCTGGCTTCTCAAGTCCGGCTAACCGTTCTGCTATCGATTTGCCAGCCATGTTTCTCGGCTAACTATGACCATCAAAGGCATTGCCCTCTTGAGCAAGTGTAAAATGATTACTTTGTCGGTTAGAATGTTAAACCGTATTAGCGATTAAGCAGTTCTTACTCTGTCATCAATTTGGTTGCCAACACCAGCAGAACCACCGGTCTTGCGGATCTCTCTCCAAGCCTTGTTAACGCCCTGTCCATAGGCCCAGTGCGCTAAGAATACGAATAGAGGGGCAAAGAAAACAGTTCCAATACTTCTATGGGGAGAAGTTCCAATCGCAGCACCAAGCCACGAAAGACCGATGTAGAATACCATTAATCCAAGGGGAATATGGAATGCGATTCTAGACATTGTCCATTCACCTGAAAGTGTTAACCAATATTCATCAGCAGCGCCTCCAGTAGCAAATCCCCAAATCATTGCAGCGATTGAAGCAACTACTAGCCATGGGAAGAAACCGATTGCAGTATGAGATTTCTCTGAAATTTCTGGCCATCTCTTATTTGCTACCATTCTGGTGTAACCATAATTTCTCATTTGTTTCATGTATGGTCTAAATGGAAGGCGACGGCGATGTGGCATTACATTTGATGGGTCGATGAATATCTTATGCCCTGCACGTTGAATCTTAGCATCGAGGACAACATCTTCTGCTCCTATGCAGCCTTCTTCAAAGAATCCAACTTCACGTAGATTTGCCATTCGATGAGCGCAATTGACACCAGGATTGTGATGGATTGGAACCAAGATGCCTTTTGGTTGAGCTCCATATCGAGTTCCTGCTGTCATGAATTTTGTACAAAATGCAACATCAGCACACTTTGCTCCAAATGGGTCAGAGTCCGGTGCAAAATTAGGTCCACCAACTGCACCAACCTCTGGGTCTTTGAACCAGCGAATTAGTTTCTCAACCCAATCCAAAGGAGGAATTGTATCGTCATCTGTGAATAAGACAAGATCGTGATCCATTTGATTAAATGCAAAATTACAGGCATCTGCTCTATTACGAGATGGGTCTTCTATCCAACGAGCGCCATACTTTTCACAAACCTGCTTAGTATGGTCTTTAGACTTGGAATCAGAAATAACCAGTTCAAAGTGAGGGTATGTTTGCTTTGACAATCTTTCCAATACAATATCAAGTTCGTCAGCATTATTGATTGTAGGAATCAATACTGCTGCTGAATACGGTGTCCCATCCTCTTTGAGGAGTTGAGGAATTGGCTGTCCTACTTCGCTCATGCTGTCCCCATTGCCGCTTTGCATATGAACGCAACGAGGAGATGTTAGACAATTATGTTGACAATTGTTTCAATCACTCTGCAACTGCAGTAGTCACATCAAGAGTCCTTCCTTCACTAGTATCTGTGATGGTTACCTTGATGACACATGTTCCAGTTGTGCAAAGATCTTGTCCGCTTTCAACGATTGTTACACCGTCACCGACAGACCAGAATTGGTCGCCAGTGTTTCCGAACTCAATAAGTGCGCAATTTCCACCAGTTAATCCAGGGTTGTCACATGTGACAGGTGCGCCATTGTCGACTGAGATCTTGACTGAGACAGATGCCCAGTTCAAGT
>DAJY01000020.1 GCA_002499015.1 Euryarchaeota archaeon UBA242 | reverse complement strand
ACATCTAATCCCCATGAAACTAATTCTATTTCTTCGCCATTGGTTTGACTTCCAGGGAGATTGAGATTTTCTTGTAAGTTCCCCAAATGTTCCTCTAGTTCCATAGTAGTATTTCTTACAATGGTCGGAGTCAATCTTTTTTCCATTGTCAAACGTATTCGATTGGCTAAGTTATGTGCTTCATCAACGATGATAATAATGTCACTTAGGCTAACGCCCATCGCTTCAAGACTCGCTTCGCGAACACCATCATCGAATAGGTGGTTGTAATCACCAACGAAAACATCTGCATGTTTTACTGATTCACGGGCAACTTTCCATGGGCAAGTCTGTGTCAATACCTGATTTTCTCTGTGTATTTTGGTTAATTCTACTAACTCATCAACATGTAATGGGCTATTCAAAATCCTTTGTGATAGGTTAGGTGCTTGTGTAATCCATGGTATGCAATTACGACTTTTACGCGCTTGTGAGCAAAGAATTGAAAATACCAATGGTGATTCCTTAGCAAATGGTTGAACGCACATTCCGGATTGACCGATCATATCAACCAAAGTTATTTTTTCTTTATCCTGTCGTAATTGGTTGAGCCTTCTTACAGTATCAACAACAATTCTATGTTGACTTTGACGCGATGTAAGGAAGAATATTTTTTTATCTGAATTGGAGTTTTTAGCGACCTCAATAGCGGCCGCAAGGGCGGCAGCGGTCTTTCCAATACCAGTTGGAGCAGCGGCCAAATGGAATCCTCCATTGGATAATGACCGATTTGCTTCAATCATCATATCTATTTGACCAGGTCTTGGTGTTTGATGGGCCAAGTATTCAATCGCAGGATGTTCCAGTGGATTCTGCGACGTCATAATTATGCTCCATTGCCGACCCTTCTAAAGGATTGGGGAGTGGATGACAAGGCTTACGCCTCAATTGAGTAAATGTGCCCAGAAAATTTGGGGGGTCTGGGCACGGTTGTAACCACTAGCTTAGCTGGCTTGTGTGGAATCGGAGTCCTCCCCGCCGTCATCGGGGAGGCTGTCGTCTGTTGGGTTTTGGCCATCTCGTGCACGACGGGCACGTAGACGCAAGGTGGCTAATCCGTGTAGGCTGGCCTCGCCATACACAGACCTAAAGGTGGCATCATGTGGTGCATTTCCATCATTTTGCCAAGACATCCCATCCCCTCCGAGCTCACCCACTCATTCGTGGTATTCCTCACGTCTAATCGTAACCGCTCGAGACACCTCAAGAGCAGCTTCTAATGTTTCAGTTGATTCAGCATCATGCTTAATTGCATTAGCGATATAGAGTTTCAACCCTTCCTGGCATGCAGTTTCGGTTGTAATTCCTTGAAGTTCATATAACTGGCCTAGGTGCATTTTAGTGGCACGGCCTATTGGGATTCGAACAGAATCCATCTCAGGTAGTAATGGCTGTCCTTGGAGATATTGATGTATTGCAAGACGGATCACATCGGAGCGATTTCGGGCTCCATCAAGTCCGACTCTCGATTCTAAATCACGAAGATTATCCTCGGTGATTCTTAGCGAAACATTCTGACTTGGCTGGCTCATATTAGTCCCCTCGTATTACATGACTAGAGAGACGAGCATATAATGTATTCTATATGATGACGAATTGACTTACAAATAATTACAAAGGATGTAGATGGTATTCAATATTAGGAAAAACAACACTGCGAAGCACTTGCTGAGTCTGATGAAGGGTTATGGAAAATGAGTCTAGTGAGATTCCATGCAACTGTATGACAATTCGTATACAACTCCCAAGGCTTGTCAAATGAGGAGATTCCGCAATAAATGCTAAACACTAACCTCCTTACGTAAGGGCATGACCCTAACACCTTCCCGTGGTTTATACCTCTACATCAATACACTCCGAACTGCAATGGATGATGATATTGTGACTGATAACGAGGCATCAATATTACGCGTATTGGCAAATGCTTTGGGAGTCTATCCAAGCGACACAGCAACCTGTCTTTCTGTTGTGCGTGGTGAAGAAAAGGATCCATTTGCAGATAGTGAAGTCGATTATTCTGGGCATCATGTTGGAGATGTTGCTACTTACCAGGGTGCTTTGATCGCAGCTCTTGATGATGAAGTGATTAGTGAAGATGAATGGGAGATGCTGAATCATCTTAGAGATATGATTGGTTTACAGGAAGACCAACACTCTCTAATCGAAGAAGCAATACGGGCAATGGAAGACATTGATGAAAATGGTTCTAGGAGACTGGAAAGATTAGAGCGTTTCAACACTATTTGCCCATATAGGTGATTTTTTAATCATTACACATCGGTGAATATATTTCAATATTAAAAGGGGCCACTGCCCTACTTTGAGTACATTTGAAAAGGGCTTTTTATCTACGCTGTTAATGGCAACTATTAGAAAGGGTAAGCGGCGGGCATGAAACACACATAGTGTGTAGAGGTGCAAAAATATGAACGCAATAGATGCAATTTATGACAAGGTAGTAGCACGCGACCCTAACCAAACAGAATTCCACCAAGCGGTGAAGGAAGTATTGGAATCACTTGAACCGGTGATAGAAGAACATCCTGAATATATTTCAATCGTTGAGCGCGTTGTTGAGCCAGAAAGATTGATTCATTTCCGTGTTCCTTGGGTTGATGACGCAGGTGCAGTCCAGGTAAACCGTGGATTTAGAATTCAATTTAATGGTGCAATCGGGCCATATAAAGGTGGATTGAGATTTCACCCATCTGTAAATGCTTCAATTTTGAAGTTCTTAGCATTTGAACAAATTTTCAAGAACTCCCTAACAGGTCTACCAATGGGTGGTGGCAAGGGTGGTGCAGATTTCAATCCTAAAGGAAAGAGCGATGGTGAAGTAATGCGCTTCTGCCAATCTTTCATGATGGAACTTTGGAGGCATATTGGGCAAGATTGCGACGTCCCTGCAGGTGATATTGGTGTCGGTGGTCGAGAAATTGGCTACATGTTTGGAATGTACAAGCGTCTGCAAAATGAGTTCCAAGGCGGAGTCCTAACCGGCAAAGGTCGTTCATATGGCGGTTCACTGATTCGTCCAGAAGCAACAGGATACGGCCTAGTTTACTTTGCAAGAGAAATGTTAGCTACAAAGGGTAAGTCCTTTGAAGGTACAAAGGTAGCAATTTCAGGTTCAGGAAACGTTGCACAATTTGCTTGTGAAAAAGTTCTACACTTGGGTGGAATCCCTGTCACCATGTCAGATTCATCAGGATGGATTCATGTCCCGGCTGGAATTGACCGTGAAAAACTAGATTACATTATGGATCTAAAGAATAATCGCAGAGGAAGAATTTCAGAATTTGCAGAGAAATTCGATGGAGTGACTTTCACTGCAGCAGGACCAGAACCAACTGTAAACGGTCTTTGGGGAGTTAATGTTGATGTGGCACTTCCTTGTGCAACTCAAAACGAGTTAAATGGAGAAGAAGCAAAGATGTTGGTTGCAAACGAATTAATCGCAATCGCAGAGGGTGCAAATATGCCTTGTACTCCCGAAGCAGTTGAAGTTTTCCAAGAGAGTGGAGTTTTATTCGCACCAGGTAAGGCAAGTAATGCTGGTGGAGTCGCAACATCAGGACTTGAAATGTCACAAAATTCCCTACGTATGTCATGGACTCGTGAAGAAGTAGATGCAAAGTTAGATGCTATCATGGTTAACATTCACAACAATGCATATGAGACTGCAAAGAAATACAACCGTGAAGGAGACTATGTATTTGGTGCAAATGTGGCAGGATTCCTAAAAATCGCTGAAGCAATGCAAGCACATGGTGTAGTTTGATAGCATAATTTTCGCTTTCAAAATAACTCAGTTTAATATTGAGGATACACTACTATAGTAGTTTTTTCATGTCACTGAAGCGCCAATGGTCAAGTCGGTTACTTTGAGAATTTGCGTTGTCACGCCACCATCTGGCATGTTTATCATGAATGTTGCAGTAATTCCTCTTGCCTCGATCCAATTTGGACCACAATGAGCGCCGTTTGGTTGTGCATTTGTGCCGGAATCTATTCCGAAAAAATACCTCTTTCCAGATTCAAGAGTTGTTACGGAAGTTGGTTGTTGCCCGACCTCCCAAATTGAACCAGGCCCTGAAGCCCAGGAATTAAGTGAACCACTTTTATAATAGAAATTACCATTATCAGTACATGACAAGATCCAATCAACATCGGCAGGGCTTACTTGTTTGCCCATTGATTGGTATTCTATCATAAATAGATAATCGTCATAATCATCCTCGACCCAAACATTTAGAATTACCATTTTTGTGGCAGCTTCCTTATTGGCATCGTGTACTGTGTGCTGGGTTTGCTGAGCTAATGCCTCTACTGCCTGAATAATTACGGCACTTGAGATTGCGGCAACTAAGATACATGCCATGAAGACAATCATCATTCCAATCCCATATTGTGCCTTTTCATCATATTCGTTGTTCAAAATATCACCTCAAATAAAAACCATTCCAACATGCGGGCTTGAACCAACATCAAAGGGTATTACCTTTGTTCTTCCACCATTTACTGCAATTACCAGTTCTGCTGAAGTATTAGGTGAAATATCACAAACACCAGAAGTTGAAATAAATATATGATACATTCCTGAACCAGTGAAGAAATCGTTTGCTGCTGCGCTCAATCCATCATCAAATATTTGTGTAGCTGTGTCAAAATCACCCGAGAGATATTGTATTGAAGATGCACCTCTGCATAACAATGACCAGACTACTTCTGTATCAGATACATCATTGAGGATGTAAGGGAATTCAAACACCAAATAGAGTCCATCATTTCCAGGGTTTGAATATGTAGATAATTCAAATCGATTAATTTGGATAATACCATTTACAGTCTCAGATTGAGTTACGGAATGTTCATGAGAGTTGCTGAAAGTAGTTTGAACAATTAACAACATCATCGCTGCCAGTATTGTAGAAGTGATCATTATTGCTATGAAAGAAATTAATGCACCGAGGGCTAATTCTGCAGTTTCACTACGCCTCAAACCCTCCATAAATCCTCCTCTACGGCGGACAGACAAAATCCTTTTGACGCAATACCCTGGTATTGGGATTATCTGATTCGTTAGAAGAATCAAGATTGGTATGGAAGCCAAGATTCAGTAGCACTATCATAGTATGATAATACATCATTTTCATCTTTGGACCAATGTATTCCATTTTCTTCCCATTGAGTTGGTTCACTTGATGTGGTAATCTCTGGTAATAATTTGTCATTATCAGCTTGATAAAAGGCAGCTTCTGAAGCAGCATCGAGTTGTGCATTAGCAACTTCAAATGGTGATTGGCTTACTGGTGAGCCACGTTTGAAATACATCCCAGCAGCGATTATTCCAATAATCAACATAGCGATGATGCCATACAACATTGTATTTCCACTCTCTTCAGCGACTTCTTGCTGACTCTTCAATGGGTCTTCAGGATAGAAATCCCAGCGGTCGGCAACACCATCACCATCAGTATCGGTAGTTTCATTTGAATCGTTAGGGAATGCATCATCTGCATCGCTTACTCCGTCATTATCGCTATCGATTTGATTCAAAGCACAACCGACTTCATCTACAATCCAGTTAGGAACCGTTTTCTGACATTCATCAAGGTGATTTCTAATGCCATCATCATCATCATCCTTTTGTTGGTCAGAACAACCGTTGTAATCTACCCTTTCACCAAGTCCAGTATCTGGGCATAGGTCATCTGAATTCCAGATGTCATCATTATCTTCATCCTTCTGTGAATCTGCACAACCCTCGGCATCAGGTTGCTCACCAATTGG
>DAJY01000108.1:3797-17177 GCA_002499015.1 Euryarchaeota archaeon UBA242 | reverse complement strand
AGTGAAAATGGAATCTCATTTTCATCTTTTGATTTGAGCACCTCAATCAATCTTCTTTTGATTAAGTCTGGATGTGAACCTCCTAATTTCTCTTCGACAACATGTAGTATGCCGACTAATTCTTGTGCACCAGGGTCATCTTGCCAAGCCTCGGGATCTCTAACTTCAGATAATACTCGATGCAATTGTAGTAATCTCTCAGTTTTGAAAGTGGTCCATGCGCCATATTCCCCGGTATGCATTAGCGGTAATTGATTATTCTTTGCCGCTTTCACACATTCCTCGTGGACTAGCGAAAAGAGGGTTGCATCGTTTTCAAGCATTCCTGGCAAGCGAAGATCCAAATGTAGAGATGCCACTAATCGTTGAATTGTTACATGCCGAGTTGTATCTGCAGGAACTCCATTCATTGACAATTGCCGTAACAAACTTGACCGCGAATTGTCATTGGAGTGGATAATTAGAATATCTTTGCCGGACTCGTTTTGTATACCCTCTTCTAACCATTGAGGGACAGCCAAACCATGAGGTATTGCCTCTTTGGTGATTGTTACCTGTACTTGGTCTGACATTGAAACTACTCCTAGACTATGTGAACTAAAGTCAACCGTTATTGAAGGCTTGCATTATTATCTAATTATCATCTATCTTTTATGGCAATTGATGACCTGATGGGATTCACTAAACGTTACATTTCTTGGAGGAAATATAGCCAATCAAATGTTATTTAAACCGATATAGTAAGAGAGGGTGGGGGAGTTTTTACATTTCAAAAAGTGCCTATAAGCGCTGTTTTAGATGATGGCTCGCATTCATGTTTCCTTACTTTATATAGGGTCGATAGAATGTTACTAATATGAACAAGACTAATTCATGTTTGGCTATTATACGACATCTCATGCGAGGGGTTTAAAAGGTATGCCGTGTATGCCTTACAGTAGAGCGCCGAATTAGACGCTAAAAAGCCTATTTTTAGGTGAGCCTAATTCGCACTCAACAACAAAAGGATCGTGCAACTCCTTATTAAGAATGCACCATGATGAGGCGAGGTTGAAATATGAATAATGACATAGTTATTATTAAATTTGATTGAAAAAATACAACTCAGAGACATCAATATAGGAGGGAATAAACATGAATAAAGGAAATAGAAAGGAAGAGAAGAAGGATAGATGTGATGACTGCGGTAGTGACAAGCTGACCCCTGACCACGTGCGTGCCGAAATAGAATGTGACGATTGCGGATTGGTAATTGAGTTCCAAATCTACAATGACAATGATGACAATCGTAATCATGGTGAAGAGGCAACTGCTGGAAGAGTCAATACATTTGGCAAGACTGACAAAGGCACTGCTCTTGGCAGCAAACCACTCTCTAAACAGGAAATCCGCGGCTTAGCCCCTTCTGCTAGAAAGGCATTCTTTCGTTTGAGGTTGATGGAACGTGGCACTGTACGTGACAGCCATCCATTCTATGGTAAAGTAATGAATCAGATGAAAAGCCTTTATGGCTCTTATTCCGCTATTCGCTTAGAGCACTTAGCTCGTATGGCTTGCACACCATTGACCCCAGAGGAATCTGAAATACGTGATGGTTTGAAGAGTTGCGACCAAAAAAGGTTGGCTATGCCCAAGCAATCTATCTGCCGTCAAAAGGATGACCTGAAAGGTGACTCTGAAGAAAATAACGCCAGAATCATTGCCATTGCTTTGGCTGAAATCGGTGGAGACTTGCAAATAACTTCTAAGATTGACCGTCGCTATGACCTACCTCGTTTCGGAATCACGGATAAGCAGATATTAACTGCTAAAACAATAATCATGAAGCACTACAAGGCTCGTGTTAGTTTCCTAGGAGTGGCTCCACCTCGTAAAATCAATCCTAGCGAATTGCGTTGTGATGATGTTGACCAAGTGGTTTCCCACCTTGAAGAAAATCTTTCTGTTACATTGAGTGATGCTGATTTAGATATCGTTCACAGAAACGCTGCCTACAGACTAGACCTCTTGTGCGAACCTGGTGATGGAGTGCAGACTCCACTGACTGTCAATACCAACATTCTCATGGTTGTTGCATGTGTCTATTATGCCACATTGCAATCTCTTGACCTTGCTGATGGTTTGTTAAATCGCGTTGCTTCAACCTGCCGTCTTACCGGAAGTGGTGTTTCATCACGCTTAGAACAATTCCGTGATGAGGATGCTTCTGGGAAGTTATTCGTTGATGGCGCCTTTGAGGATTTCGTACAATTGTAAAGTTTGTAGAATTGACAGCAATCAAAACACTTGATATTGAATCACTAGATGGCCTTGATTAATGCGCTTCGTATCTTGTCTTGTCTCGTTAATGTTGCTTTTGATAATTATTCCAATCAATAGCGATGCCGCGGTGGCTGAAGAGTTGTCGATTGGAGTTGTATTCGGAGGACAGTGGGCTGAAGCAAACAATAGTTCGGTTCAGACAAGTCAGCTATCCGATCTTCCTGCAATTGTTGAAGATTATACAGCCACATGGTGTACTAATTGTGTTGATGTTGAACATACACTTGATGATGTAGAGTTACAGATTCCGATTCAGCAATATAATTTCCATCGCTCTATTGGCGAAACTCAGGATCCTTTCGGCACTGATGTTTTGGACCTTCGCTGGGAATCAAGATATGGTCAAAGAATCCCTCCCACCGTTATTTTTAATGGTAGCCAAAAGCAAGTAGGAAGTGTGTCTAATGGAGAGACTTTGCAAGATGATTTTACTGAATTGGCACAAATTGATTTAGGACTCGGACAGGGTAGTTCTAGTTTCAGTTGGACTGGCAATGGACAAAATAGTGGTAATGTTTCATGGAATCTTTCAATAGATAGTTCTCAATTCGGAGATAGTGTTATTTCGGTAAACTTGTGGGTTGTTGAAGCATCTGCATATTTCGAAGATGGTACAAATGGATTAGAAAATTATCCATTTATCGTACGTGAGATTCAATCATTAGGTAATTCAACAAGCGGTACAGAACAAATCTCTCTACCTGAGGCATTTGACGGAGATGACCTCACTGTCCATTTGATTTATCAAGTAATCAATCCAATCGTTGATGAAGATATAGCCATCCAGGAGCCTTCAACATCAAATGAAAAAGGATTACCCGCTGCATCACTAATTGCTACTCTTGCGGTTGTTGTCGCGGCTGTACAGTTAAGAGAGTCGCGGCCAATCAAGGAAAGTTGATTAGAATCGCGTCATCATCGCATAGATCCTCTTCTAATTCCCATGCGAATTCAGGTACTTCTTGTGGGGCCTCTGCTGCCTCTCCATAATGCCACCACCAAGGTGGAGCGCCTCTCGCCCCATTCCTTTGCTGTAAGTCCTCAATTATTCGAGTCATAGAACGGCGGTTGTTTGGTTGCGGGTGATCTCTACGAACCAATACTATCTGGCCATTGTAAACTCCATCTTCAACATAGCCTAATAATTCAGCAAGTCTTACAACTGTACGCCTCTCTGTTATGTTTCTCATCGTCACTCTTAGGTTACAATGTTCAAAGAATACTGCCTGTAGGTTTTGTTCTCCGATTCTAATTGTTGAGCCGAGTGGTTGAAGTTGTAAGGCCTGCCAAATACGCGGCATTAGTTCACACCAACGACGTTCTCCGTTTCTAATATCGCCAATGATATCGTTTTGATTGCCCATGCCGTTATTTCGCAAGTAAATCCAATCGTTACCATGAGGCGGATTCATTCTATGGGTGGTTTCTATTACTTCATTAAGCGGCTTGAATGATACTTCTTGGCGCCATTCTTCAACAAATTTTTCAATTGGCGGTGGGTTTCCTTGAGAAACTTCTCTAAGTGTTGCGTTGATGTATTTTGTATTACGTAGCCTTCTATTTTGGCGAATATCGTGTCCAAAATAGAAGTTATTTGGACCTCTGATAGCACCGAGGACGGGGCGTCCATCTTGATGTCGAACCACACGGTCGACGTCGTAATTTCTTTCTAACAAATTTTGTAACGATTCCCCGAGAGAATCTGCATCAAAGTCATACCATGCGATTTCTCCGTTTGGAAGCTGAAGGCGCAATTGTTCAAGTGCATTGGCATCAATAAATGGTTTTTCGATCGGAGTTAATCTATTATTAAACCCAAATGGTGGAATGTTAGCTATTTCTGACTGCAAACTCCCAACTCTATCGGCTAATGTTACATCGTCCACCAGTGAAAGTACTACTGAAGCAATGGTATCCCCCAATGGTACTTGGGCGTGGAACTTTCCATGATGGATGCACAATGGATTGGGCGAGTGTGGGGCTAAATTCCTGATGGCGCTGATAAGAAATGGTGCCCCGTGCACCCCTTTTCCAACTCGTACTTCGTAAAAATGGCCTAAGCGGCCAATTACCAATATTCTGCCTGACTGGACAAATACATTATTTGGATTGGCCGTAATTATCTGGTTTAGAAAAATAATTGACCGCCGGATTGGAGCTGAAATATCTAATTTGTCATCATGGATAGCGGTCCAATTGTTTTGTATGGCCAATAAATTTAATCCGGTTTGTGAATCAAGAGGAGACAATACTGCAGAAATTAAATAAGCCCATATTATTGGATCATCTGGTATAGTTGCTAGGCGCGAATTACCTGCCTTTGTCCTAACCCTAAATTGCCATTTATTTCTTGTAAGTTTTAACGGCCAATCCTTGAGTGCCATAGGCCGGTCAGTGGTCCTGTGATTTAGCCATCTTGAAATCCAAGGAGAAGTTATCAAATCGAGAGATCCTTTAGGGTGATGTTCAAAACCTTCAGTCACTACCTTTTTGAAAGTGGCTGTGCTTGAGATATGAACTCGTAAACGTACATCTCTTGCCCATGCACTCAATGGATGAGTGCCATTAGAATCTTCACTACCAAGTCTATCTTCGGCTTCTATTTGTAGCCAAGTTAACATCGCCACAAGTGGTCGCTTTTGGCAGTTATTTGGTTGTTGCTGCCCGTCGCGTAATTCTCTCCTTCGCATCATTCTATGCCTTCTATAATCATTGAAAACGCGACCATAATGCTCTTGTTCTCTGGAAGTAATTGCATCGTAGACTAATGAACCCATAGTCGAAACTAACTTAGAAATATTCCACCCTATTCTTTTTTTCTCATCCGCAATTAGAGTTAATATTGAGATCATTGGAACGGGTGCAGGAAGTTTCCTTCCATCGAGTACGGCTGTATCTTGTAAAAAAGAAAGAAGTTTTCCATCATGTAATGCAAAGCCAATTTGCAATATTCTCCGTTCTTCGTGCTGTAATCGATGACCCTCTTTTATCAAATGAATAATTCCCTGAAGCCGTTCAATTGAACAAGGTAATGAATGGATTGGATCCTCATTATCCCTCAACCTAGCCCATGTAACATCTGCAGTTCCATCTACATTGTCTTTTAATTGCGACCAGCGTTGCTTTGAGGTTCGACCCCTCCCCCCGAATAATTCGATTCCTTCTTCCTGTTCCCTTGGAGATAATACTACATTCCAATCTGTGCCTAATGAATTGCCGACAATCGACTGGCATAACTGGCAGAGTATTTCAGAGCCTGCATTATTTTTACAAACATCACAATTTTGCTTGTCCTTAGAACTCATAGTGATATGTCAAGCCTAGAGTATTTGAAGTTCGCAAACAAAACATTGCTTACAATACTAAACAAATTCTATCTCAATTGTGAAAATGCTTTGATTATTCTCTGTTCATCTTCATCATCAATGTGTAAATGACAAACAATTCTGACACTATTTGGACCTAGGTCGAACAGATCGATTCCATGCTTCTGCAACTCTTCCACGATTTTAGGTGCGGATTTCTCACAAGTGACATAAACCATATTTGTTTGAACAGTATCCAAATCTACAGAGAAGGCATCCATGGAATTAATGGCTGCAGCAATACGTTTTGCCCGTTGATGGTCTTGTTCCATCCTCTGAATGTTATTGTCTAATGCGAAAAGACAGGCTTGTGCTAATATTCCCGCTTGCCTCCAACCTCCACCGAACATCTTTCTCCAGCGATGAGCCCGAGCGATGAACTCTGTACTGCCGACTAAAACTGAACCTACAGGAGCACCCATTCCCTTTGAGAAACAAATTGAAACCGAATCATAATCTCTAGTCATTCGTTTTGCATCTATTCCTGTTTTGATTATCGCATTGAATATTCTTGCTCCATCAATATGTGTTTTGCATCCATTTTTATTGGCAACCGCTGCAATTTCATCTAATGTCTGTTGAGGATAGCAAGTACCTCCACCTAAGTTTGAGGTGTTCTCTACACAGACCAATGTACCGTTCGGGTAATGGCCTTGGCTACCTTCTGATTTTCGTATTGCTAGTGCGACATTGTCAGGGCTCATAATGCCGTTTATTCCCTCGACCAAGGCTATGCTGACTCCGCATAATGCTGCGTATCCGCCACCTTCATATTTGTAAATATGAGCGGTTTTATCACATATAATCTCATCACCAGGAACGGTATGTGCTCGGATTGCAATAGCGTTAGACATCGTTCCCGAAGCTACGAAAAGAGCCGCTTCTTTACCGAATAGTTTTGCAACTCTATTTTGTAATTCAATGACTGTTAAATCATCACCCAGAACGTCATCTCCAACAATAGCACTCTCCATTATGGCTCGCATTTGAGCGGTTGGCTGGGTTACTGTGTCCGAGCGGATATCAACTCGGTCACTCGGATGGTCGCGCATGTACTCGCCTGTTCGGCAACACACATCAAACCGGTGGTTTTGTGTAATCTTTTGCAAAGTCGTAGGCGAGGATTGAAATACACTCGTGATAATTTATAGTCATGTGTGATTTATTTGCAATGAGTTGTAACGATGAAGATAGGGCTACAAGAAGTTTACCAATATTCTCAGAATACGCCAGCAGAAACCCTGATGGGTGGGGTATTGGGTGGTTTGAAGGAAATAATGCAGTAGTGCATCGTGCTCCACAAAGAGCAGATTTGGATGAGAGGTTCTATGATAGCATAGATGAGGCTCGCAGTCACAATCTAATCGCCCATATTCGCTATGCTACGCAGGGAGAGCCGAATGATTGTAATTGCCATCCATTCACTCGCCATTACAACGGAAGAGATTGGATGTTAGCCCATAACGGATGGGTTACTGGTGCAGGAGGCCACCCTATGGCGGAGGGAGATACTGATTCGGAGTCAATTTTCCATGAGATAATGGACAAGGTGAGTGAGTATCAAGACTCTGGAACTTTTAGAGGAAAATATACAGCATTGAAAAAGGCGATTGAAAATGTGTTTAATTCACACCATGGTACTATCAACTTGAATCTGTTGATCAGTGATGGAAATATGTTGTATGCTTTCAACCATTACAGTGCTAAACCAATGTATATGCTTAGACGTTCAAAGGCTTATGGCGGAGCAATACTAATTTCTACAAAGAAATTAACTGATGAGAATTGGGAAGTCATTCCCAAAGATAGGTTACTCTCTATCAACAATGGTGAAATCGAAATGTTATCCAGTCCATTCTTTGATGAAGAATTGGATAAATAAAATTAAAGAAGTTTGAGAGTACCTGTTATTTTCTCAACCAACTCATCTTGGCAAGGGCCAATGGCTAAAACGGTCAAAGAACCTGAAGGGATTTGAGTATGGCCGGCATCATGCACTTTTGAAGTTAGTAATCCTCCCTCAATAGCCAATTTTTCTAGTGCTAGTAAATGATCTGCATCATCGCCCTTTAGACAGACCTTTTTTTGTCCAGAAGATAACCATGCATCGAGGACTAAGGGTGATTTTTGTCCTGCATTTAGGGTTGCTTGGACTGAGGCATGACCTGCTTGTGCAGCGATTTTTCCTTTGCCCATTTTCAATCCATTATTGATTATAAGAACTAATTTGACAGGTCCGGAAGGGGATTCGCCTAATGCCGAAGGGGCAGTCATCTTGTGAATTATTGAGCGTAGTCCCACTTCATCCCCTCAAGCCGAGGCAAGGCTCAACCCTCAATAAGGCTTCAACTGTGAAGTCAATGCATCAATTGACCTTCTTGGTGCTGGCCCGATTCCAAGAACTGTTATCGTTCCAGGTTCTACCTCTGTATGGCCAGCATCTATGACGATGTGAGTTACCAAACCTGCTGCTTGAGCCTGACCGGCTAATTGTTGTAAACTTTGTAAGTCATCAACTTTGAGGCATATCTTTCTGGCTCCACCATTTAACCATCTCTCCATAATTCTTGCATTGGTTTTGCGTGAAGCCATGGTGCAAGAAACCGCTGCATGTGCGCACTGAACTGCCATTTTACCTGCTGATAATCCCAAATCTTTTCGAACTACCAAAGCCATTGAAGGGGAATCATCGCTAATTGACATAACCTTCTACAACCTTCACTATTCATGATTGCTGAACAATAGATTCCACTGCTGTGGATTTAATTTCTTCAACAATGATATCCTCCGCAACCATATCGGCAAACCATGAGCCAAACCAAACTGCAAAGGTTAGGTTGCCGAGTGCATGTAGCAAATCATATGGAATTCCATGAGCAAGATATGTTAGGAAAGTTACTATCGTAAATGAACTATCAATAATTGATAATGAAACGATAATGTCGAAGATGAAGGCAGAAGCGATCGCTGCAATAAAGAGACGGCTGCGTTGTAATTCCCCATTGACGATTAAGGATAACTTTGATCCCATAACCGCGACGCTTGCCCAACCGATGGCTTGGAAAATAGTCCACCATCCGTTACCGATTATCGCATTGGAAATCATTGCGACCAATATTGCGAAAGCAGCACCACGTCGCGCTCCTAATTGAGCTCCAATGATTAATGCTGCAACTGTTACAGGTTGAATATTAGGCAAAGGTTGCATTAATACTCGTGTTGCTGAAACAGCGAGAACTAATGTTACTAGCAACAGTGAATCTCCAAGACTCTTCTTTGAAGGAGTTGCTAATAGCCAAAATGCTGCTACTAACAAAATCACATCCCGAACAAGGCTAGTTGTTGGGGAAAATACAGGACCGTGTGTGCCAAGGGCTTGGAACATATAACAAGCCAAGGGTAACGCCTCCTTGAGGGTTGCGCGCAAATTAGCAATGATTTTGCAATATCATGCAGGTAGCCAATGAACGATTGTATTTTCTTCAATGGCGACGTTTTCTGCCGCTAATGAACCTCTTGAACCATTGACAAAAAACTCCCAACCTTGTCCTTGGTGGCCATTAAACGAAGTGATATAAGTGCCGAGTTCTGATTGCTGTGAACTAATTGTAATATTTAGGTCAGAGGCTGCTTGAGTAGTTAACTGTAAGACATTATCATATCCAGAATACCCACCCATGATTTGCTGTTGACCATCTATTTCAATAATTAAGATCTGAGTATCTTGCCATTGCTCGGGCCAACTTTGATTCCATTCACCTTCAACTCCACTCGTTGCGCCTTCATCTCCAATATCCGCACTAAAATCATCCACTTTGCCCGACCATTGAGTTGACAGTGTTGGTATTGTGATCACCGCTACAATCAAAATAAGCAATATTGAAAACTTCTTGCCTTGTTGTGGCTTTCCTGCCATGAATAATATTGCACAGAAACTACTGAAAATTACAAGTAAAATTATTTGATTGTTATTTTGTTTATCGTTATCTGTTGAAAGGTTTTTATCCACTTCTTCGGTGATATTTGTTTCATTCAATCCACGCCAGTAAACAACCATTCTACCAGCATCATTTGCCAGTACTAACCAATCGAAATCTACTTCAGAATATACTGCAGGGGCTGCGGTTGTATATGTTGAGAATCCCGGCTGGAAGCCTCTAACATGTTCAAGTAATCCATTTTCAACCAATGTAAATCCTTTCCACCCACCTTGGGCAGTGTTGAGTGGCACCATGAATTGCCCATCTAATCCCATTGCCATCTCACCGTTGGTGGCGAATGTCAGTGAAGATAATGGACTGCAATTTTGAGAACAATCAAATGAACGTAATTCAGATGAATCTCCCGTTACCAAATACCCATCTACTATTATTGGCATCGCTGGAGAAGACCCTGAAGTATGACTGTTGATTATTGAATAGTTTTCGTCCAGTAGGGCAATTGTACTCTGTCCTTGACCTTGGGCATGTATCACTATTCCTCCATTGGTCAAGAGAGGTGAGTGTCTAATTTTACCAATTGCCAATGGATATGATGACAAATTACCCTCGCGTGAGAGATGCCATAGAGTTCCATTTTCATCACCTACTAGATAGCCTGTATCAGTCACAGTGATGCCATTTCTCCAGCCTAAATCTGTCGTTGCGTTTTGAATTAAAGTTCCATCTGCAAGACACAAACTAACAATTCCTGTTCTTGTTGGTGCTACTAATTTATCTGCATCTTGGGCTAATGAACCAGTAATACCCCAAACTTTCACCTCGCTTTGATAATGCCAGTTTCTCATCCCTGTCATCGGTTCTAGCGATTCTATTAATCCATCAGACCATGCTACGATGAGTTGCTTAGACCAAGTTCCACATTGGCCTTGCCCCGCCTCTATTATCTTCAATGGTGACATGTCATGTTGGGTGGCATTTTGATTGGTATTATTCCATAATTCCTTACCTGTTAATTGGTATGCAAATACTTGCGGCCTATCTTGGCCAATCCACATTCCACTAGTCCGTACGAATATTGTTGCATCATCTATTATAGGCGCAGTGGTAACATATCCAGCAGCGAATTGTTGAACCCATTGCGCCTCAAATCCATAAATTTGGTCAGACTCACTTGGACTTGATATTGCACTCGCTGCACCTGTGTTTAGAATTAGAAAGGTCGCGCAGAGTATCAGCAACTTTTGTGAGCAATTCATGGTCATCACTCTAGCACTTTTTGAATCGCTACTCGTAATAATGCGCTAACCTGCTTACCTTCTGCACCAGCAGCAGCCTGCATTACAATTCCCATCAATGGGCCCATAGCGCCCATGCCTCTCTCTTTAACAAAGTCAACTCTTTGGGCAATTATTGAATCTACTACCGAAGACAAATCTGCAACATCAGCAGGTTTGTATCCATTATTTTCAGCATATTCAGCAATCTCTTCAAGTGTCGGGTTTGAACCTATGAATGCTGTAACAATCTCGTTCATCGACTCGCGTGAAAGGTGTCCTGCTTCCTTTGCCCGTAGCACATTAGCCAGTAATTGGGGGTCTACAGTATCGTTTTCCAAAAGTAATGTAGCCAGTCCCTTATGCGGTAAATCGCTGATATTGTCCACGAAAATATCATCCAATTGCCTTGCGATTATTTGTTTGGATTGGTCTTGTGAAATCTCAAACTGCTGCATTCTGATATCCCGGTCCTCATCACTCATCGGCAAATTCTCAATAATATTGTGCCATTCTTCTTTGGATAGAGAGAAAGATGGAATATCTGTTTCTGGGTACATTCTAGCACCACCTGGAAGTGGTCTCATCGGAGAGGTTGTACCATCTTCGGGAGCGCCTTTCTTGACCACTACATTGCGTACCTCTTGTGGAATGCGGTGCCACGCTAAACGTGCCCTGTGAAGGACGCTTTCAAGTGCTAATTCCGCTTGCCAACGAGGTGCTAGGCACAAAATGAAAGCATCTGAATCTGTAAGTTTCAACTCACTGCGAACCTGTTTCACTTCATCGGCCTCGACTCCATAGGCTGGTAACTCATCTGAATGGAATACACCTTTGACACCTGCTTGCTTTGCCGCACCGGCGAGTTCACGGCCGAGACGAGGTAGTTGAGAACCACCATTATCCATTTGTTTTGTTCCTATCTTTCCGGCGAGGTTTGCAAGTGGTAATACCATCATTACGCTGCCATTGGATAAACCATTAATGACCATTTTCGAGGTACATTGTGTAAAACAATTGGTGACATCATGCAAAACTAATGGCAATAATTGTGCAACTGCTGCTGAGACTTGTGATTCTATTGCCAAATCTGTAGTCCTCCTATCAGGAGTTAGTAATGGTAGATTCATTGAACTTCTCAATTGATTTGTAAGGCGATAAAAATGTAATTGTCTTGCCATTTCAAGACTGATTATTCTTGGAATCCAAGATAGGTCTTGACAGCCTTTGATTTCAACTCTATCGCCGCACATCAATGAGACATTGAGGTCTTGACGGATTGAACCCAATCCGCGGCGAACTCTTCTTGTTTGACGTAATACTCTCCCCAAAGCAATTGCAGTTTCCTTTGCATGTTGTGGTGAAGTGATATCTGGAGTTGTTGCGATCTCGATTAAAGGTAGGCCGAGACGGTCAAGATTGTAAATCACATTTTCACCATTTGTAGTCATTTCAGTTTCTAACTTACGCGCTGAATCTTCTTCTAGACATAGTAAATCAATCCCCACTGGTCCTGTTTCAGTAGATAAAATCCCATCGGTTGAAATCAGGGAAGTTCTTTGAAATCCACTTGTATTGGAGCCATCAACTACAGTTTTGCGCATAGTTTGGATTAACGATACTGGCTTTGCATGAAGTAATGCTGAGACTGTTAATGAGATATCTATTGCATCTCGGTCATGCGGTAAAGGAGGTTGCTCATCCAATTCTATCAAGCCAGCATTAGGCGATTGGACATAGGTAAATGAACGATTTCGGAGTGATTCAAATCGTGCTGCGACATCTATTTTTCCGCCTTCACCCTTACCTGCTCTAAGTCTGCGATTATAGCGAGGCCAGTGTTCGGGAACTGTATCTATTGTAACATCGTATAATTCGCCTTTTTGACGTGAATGAAGTTTTCCTGTTGCTAATTGCTGATGGACTTCTATGCCGCACATAAAGCCCAAAATCTCGGGTATCAGAGCATCTGCATCGGCAATTTCGCCAACTGGCTGCTCTGTAAAAGTCTCCCCCATAGCAAAGCCCATGCACTCACCCTTCATCAGTCAAGCGATTGATATTGTCTGACTTGCTCAAACTATTGCCAATGTTCCATCGACGAGTGATGGGCGCATCAATGTGCCATTTAGAACCAATTTTTCAATTATGGTCTCTGCATTATTTCTATCGATTCCTACTTTTTCTGCTTCATTATACACATCTATTGAATTTACGACTCCATCACCATCATTTTGTAGAGTTGAAACAATATCTCGAATGGTTCTCTCCTTGTTACGAACAGTGCCTTTCTTTCCGGCATATGTTGAGGTCTCATCAAAATCCTCACCCATTAATGCATATCGCCATAAACGAGTGATTTTAATGGCTCTTTCTGCATCCTCAAGTGTTGCTTCTTGTGATAAACGGATTCTTGCACTGGCCTCTGCCAATCTTGCTAGCGCTTCAAGTGAACGAGCAGTGATTGAGACACTATCG
>DAJY01000108.1:2677-3505 GCA_002499015.1 Euryarchaeota archaeon UBA242 | reverse complement strand
ATCATCCGCTGATTTTTTCAATTCTGCTGATGATTTTGACGGGTCTGTTGCACTGCCCTCATTGACTAATAATTCGCTGACACCTCGCAATCTATTTTTGATGATGTGATTGGCAATTTTAGCGTCTTTGTTTTCGTCTGGGTCATCGGTTAGTAACCAAATTACATCAAAACGAGAAACGAGGGGTGGGGACAGATTGATTTGCGAAGTAAATGGAATCTCTGAAACTGGTTCAAACTTACCCTTCTTGGGATTTGCTGCTGCCAAAATCGCACATCTCGTTCGCAAACTTGCATTTATTCCTGCCTTTGAAATCGAGATTCTCTGTTGTTCCATCGCTTCGTGCATACTGGACCTATCGCCTTCATTCATCTTGTCGAATTCGTCGATTGCAGCAAGACCCAAATCTGCAAGGACCAAGGCACCGGCCTCCAAGGTCCACCTTCCATCAGCCGTTGGGTCTTGGACTGCAGCAGCTGTTAGACCTGCTGCAGATGCAGATTGTCCTGAAGTAAAACGTCCTCTTGGAGAAAGTTTTGACATATAACTGAGCAATTGTGATTTGGCAACACCGGGGTCACCCATTAGCAGAATGTGAATATCGCCACGGTTTCTTGTACCGTCTTCATTTAATCTAGCCACTCCACCGAATAATTGTAACATCAAAGATTCCTTGATATGATTCATTCCGAAAATGGAAGGAGCGATACTGTTGGTGAATAAGTCATAGATATCTGGGCGCCGTGCTAGTTCTTTGATCTCCAACTCTTCATCCTCAGTAATATTAATTTCTTCCAATGGAATATTTTGCCTTTCCAATGATTGAAT
>DAJY01000108.1:0-2314 GCA_002499015.1 Euryarchaeota archaeon UBA242 | reverse complement strand
AATTGTGAATTAATCAATATTGATTCGTTGTGATTCAGAACAAATCGAGTTTGTCGCTTTGGCCTGCCACAGCCACCAGTAATTTGTTCACACTCAACAGGCTCTATCAGTTCCTGTTCATTTGGCTGATTTAGGGCCATAGTATGATTACACGCCATACACTCAAACACTGCAGAGTAAATACGAGGTCTAACACCTGAGATTTTTGTTACTACTGAATCAAGTGCCAACATTTGCCCAATATCATCAGCCCGTAATTGCGACACGGTGCGGACTTGGTCGCTGGGAAGATGGATTATACGTACAAAGGGATACATTGTAGATCCACCTGCATCGATTAAGAATTGGCGCAGTGCTTGATTTGCTGCATGGAAATGGAGGTCGGGATTTTTGACAATATCATTGGCAAATTCTGTATCAAATCCTTCTATTATCCGGTATGAAATATCTAAAGATTGATCATCTGGCCAGGTCTGTGCCAAATTGTGAACCGCTTCCGAGAAGTAGTCTTGGATGAGGGAAGTCCAACGCGCTGGTAAATCAAATTCTTGTAACATTATGAGCACCCATTGTGATAGATTGTACTACCCGACTTATCGCATGTGAAGTCAACAGTTTATGATGATTCATGCTGAGAATCTACACCCCTTTGTTTCCACTGCAAATAGAAAGCGGGCAACAGGTAAACAATAGTAGTGGAAATTTACTACCACTGCACGAATGCCGATGTTGAAATTCTAGATTTTATCGGTAACCGATTAGCCCATGTGTGTGTTCATCTACGGAGGTGATATGCCGGAACATAATTTCACTCCTCTTAGCGGGCGAATGGAGAGGTTTTCAGTCGATTCAGAATTGCTACAAAATCGCCTTGGAGACCCTACTCTCAGAGAGATTTTGGTACATATCCCACAACAAGCAACATCAGCAATGGAGAGTGGGAAATTGATTCCGGTCATCATCTATCTTGCACCATTTACATCTTCTGGACCGCAGCGTGCTGGATGGAAGGCTTTTGCTGAAACATTGCCACAGCGCCATGAAAGACTTATTTCTGAAGGTAAAATGAAACCAACTATTCTTGTATTCCCTGATACCTTCACCAGCCTTGGTGGTAATCAATTTGTTGACTCTCCGATAATGGGTAAGTGGTCAAGTTGGCTATCTCAATGTTTGAAACCTGAAATCTCTAAACGTTATTCAACCAATGGAAAATTCGCTTTGGTCGGCAAGTCATCCGGTGGCTATGGGGCATTGTATAATGCCATGACACAACCCAATGTTTGGTCTGCTGTCGCCAGTCATTCTGGAGATGTGGGTTTTGACCTAATGTACAAGCCTACTTTTGCTGAAACAATTACTCATATCGCAAAACATGAGAGTGCTGCAAAATATGTCGAAAGTGTTGTTCAAGCCGCATCTTTATCCGGTGCCGATTTCCACTCCCTGATGATGTGTGCACTTGCAGCATCTTATGACCCAAGACCTGTAACTTCGGACAACATTCTCGGAATTACCCTACCCGTATCATTTGAAAAATGTATAATCGATGAACAGTCCTGGAATAATTGGTTGCTGTTTGACCCATTAACGCTAGTTGAAAATGCTTCACATAATTTAAAGGGTCTAAGTGCGTTATACATCGACTGTGGTAATCGAGACCAATATCACATCCAATATGGCTCTCGTAGTTTGGTTGGACGCTTGTCCGAACTAGGAATTGACCATCAATGGCAAGAGTTTGTTGGCACACATTCCTCTATTGATTACCGCTTGGATACCTCGCTCCCTATACTTTCAAAAGCATTATATCAAGGAAATTAGAGTAATTCATCAAGCGCATGGTTCTTCAAACCCCTTGCTTTGGAATGGTTATGGACGAGCCAATGGACTATGCTAGTGCAGGCGTCGATATCGACCTTGAAGGTTCAGCAGTCGCTTCTTTAATAGGTGCATTGGGCAAATCGGTTCGCAAAGCAGGAACTCCAGGAGCGCCAGTTGACTTACCCGGAGGTTTTGGAGGACTAATCGAGTTTGGAGATAATCTTCTTGCTTTGGCTACCGATGGTGTCGGTAGTAAATTACAAATTGCTAGCGCACTAAATCAATGGGCTGGAGTTGGTATCGATTGCATGGCAATGAACGTCAATGATCTACTCTGTGTAGGCGCTGAACCAATCGCTTTTGTCGATTATGTTGCAGTTCCAAAACCTGACCCTGAAATTCACGCTGCTTTAGGAGCGTCTCTAGCTGAGGCTTGTCGTTTGGCAAGAGTAACTCTCGCTGGTGGAGAAACTGCATCATTACCTGGAAT
>DAJY01000081.1:28184-37352 GCA_002499015.1 Euryarchaeota archaeon UBA242 | reverse complement strand
GACCCATATTACATGATACAAAGAGCGGCTGATGTCGGAGTTCCTGCTGAATTAATTACCGCAGCGCGCGCAGTAAATCGCAACATGCCAATTCACGTTGCTGGAGTGATTCGTAAATTGCTGAGCAAGCATGGGGTTGAGGCAAACGATGCCCGCGTTCTACTCTTAGGTTGGTCGTATAAGGCAGAAGTTGGAGATCCAAGAGAAACTCCAGCAGCACCACTGAGCGAGACATTATTAGCAAATGGAATCAAAGTTAGTGCTTGGGACCCACATTTAGAACCTGAACAATTTCCTCAAGGAATTGATGTAGTTGAAGACATTTATTCAGCCCAAGGATATGATATTGCAATATTGGTTACAGCCCATAAAGCATGCTTAGAAATTGACTTTACAAAACTTGTTTCTAATATGAGAACTCCTTTATTATATGATGGAAGAAGAGTCCTAGATTTGGATGAACTTACTGGAACTGGGTGGATATGTCATGCCGTAGGTCGCCCGAATGGACTGTGAAAAAATGCTATACCACAAACTTAAATGTCTAAAATCTGGCGATATAATTGATGATCATTATACCTTGTATTATACTGATGGTGCATTACTCACTTCCCAATTTTCTAGACCATTAGTCCTAAAGAACCTACCCGGTGTTTGGAAATATGCTAATTGGTTGCCAACTAGCACCACTTCCAAATATGTTGCTGGAACTATAACCTACAAATCTGAAAAATTAAATCAGGCCCTTGGAATGTCAAACCTTTGGATTACATTTCATGGATATTGGCCTGAGAAAGGAGGCCTTTGCCCTACTGGAAGTTTCAAAGATATGGAGGCAGTTCCAACCATACAACGACTTCGAGACCATGATTGCAAAGGAATGATTTGCGCCAGTGCAGGTAATACAGGACGTGCTTTCATTCACTTCTGTGGCTTGGATGATATGCCTCTGATTGTGATTGTCGGAAAAGATCATGGCCAAAGACTTTGGACCAAAAAAGGACATCCAACAGCCTCTGTGAAATTAGTTATTGTTGAAGACGGTGATTATTCCGATGCAAAAATAGTTGCAAAAGCCATCTCTAAAGAGTTGACAGGCTGGCAACTGGAGGGCAGTGTCAACAACGTGGCCCGTCGAGATGGGATCGGCTCCTTGATTCTCGATGCAGCGTTTGCTATGAATCGATTGCCAGAACATTATTTCCAAGGAGTTAGTGGCGGTCCAGGCCCTATTGGGGTGCATGAAATGGCACAACGGGCCATAGATTCAGGGTTATTCGAGGGCCCCGTTCCACGCCAACACCTTTCTCAGAACATTGAGCACAGCCCAATTCATAATGCCTGGCAAGAGAAAAGAGATCACTTGTTGCCAGAAGATTTCCCCTCTGAGGAAGTGACTGTCTATTCTGATTATCTGCTCAACAAGGGGCCAGCCTATGGGCAGGTTGGCGGTGTACACGATATTCTCAAAGCCTCAAACGGTCAAACCTACGTTGTCAAAGAGGCTGATGCGATACTGGCAAAGCAATTGTTTGAATCGATTGAAGGCATCGACATCATGACTCCTGGTGCAGTGGCCTTAGCAAGTTTACAACAGGCACTGGCTTCGGGTGAAGTAGAATCTTCTTCACCTACGGTTCTCAACATCAGTGGCGGTGGCGTCAAACGTTACAAGCAAGACCAAGAAACTGAAATTATAGAGCCTTGGTTAAGGGTAAAGAAGGCGAACGGTGCTATGAAAATACTCGAAGCACTTCAGTGAACGAAATTGCAATAATTGAATTTATTTCAAGCCTTGCGACCTGCATCAAACATTTCCTTTAGAGAACCATCTTCAAGCATTTCCAAAACGATGTCAGATCCTCCGACCAATTCGCCTTGAACAAATACTTGTGGCATTGTAGGGAAATCAGACCAAGCACAAACCGATGGAATTGCTCTAGGGTCACTAAGAATATTTACTGCTGCAAAAGGCTCTCCAAAAGATTGTAATGCTTGGGCTGCTCTACTTGAAAATCCACATTGTGGTTCATTGGGGTCACCTTTCATAAACAGCACCAAAGCGTGTTCATCAACTATAGCTTGTATTTCTTCATTGGTCCATTCCATATTATTCACTCCTTGTTTAATTTCTCTATTCGGCGAATGTGGATTCCTTGCCCGCCGCCATGAGGATCAAACGCTGTATTACCAGAGTTTTCTGCTTGTGCAGGGGTCATACACTTCAAATCAAGTGCATGAACTGGGTGAGGAATATGTTGCTTCATATGCGCCAAAACTTGTTTCTGGCGTTGTAGTGGGCGCATACCCTCAAATTCTGCAGAGATAATACGAACATGAAAATGGTCTCCTGAACCATGCAAATCGATGACTTCAACATCTGCATCTGGAACTGCTACAAGAACTTCTTGTGCTAACCAATCAACTGTAACCATTGTCTCGCCCTATCATCGCCTCGCGCTAAATGGCTTTGAACCTGTGCTATGCAATACGATGCTTGAAAACTCACCATCCGTTACGATAACCATGTCACAACAGGGTGGATTCCGTCTACCCGATATGAAACGAGATTCAACTTGGCTTGCTGGTGCTGACCTATTTGCAGTGTTTTTAGCACTTGCCGGCCAAGTAATACTGACTCGTTCATTACTATCTAGTGATTATGGTTTATTCATTATTCTGCTTGATTTATTTGCTACTACTTTCTTAATAATTGATTTAGGACTTCCAACATTATTGGCTAGAGATGGGGCAAAAGCACCTCATCTTGTATGGCCCGCTGTTTGGCGAGTATACGGAATGCAACTAAAAATTGCAATTCCATTTTTCATACTAACTCTTTTGCTAACACTTCAACTGATTCCATCTTGGCAAAATGAAATTCCATTATTGGTTCTGACCTCTACTATCGCCATTTTCCATATCGCATCATATGCACCTAGAAGTGCACTAAGGGCAATAGGAGAAGCGCGTATCGAAGGTGTTACCAAAGTAATAGAACGCGCAATAACCACAATACTATACTGTATTCTATTCATTAAAGGATACGATAATGTCGAGTATTTCGCAGTTGCATTTTTATCTGGGGCTTTTATTGCATGGATATTCTCATTAATACAACTAGCAAAATTATCTAGACCACTTTGGCTATCTAAAGAGATATGGAATTGGAATGATTTAGGAGAGTCATGGACAAGTCCCAAACAACTGTTTTTTTCAGCAATGCCATTCGCAATAACATTAGGAATCTTACCATATGTGATCAGAATTGAAAAGTTCATTTTAGCCGGACACATGGGTATTGATGCCGCTGCATTATTTCATGTAGCACAATTAGCATGGCTGGCCGGATTAGTTGTTCCTCAAGCGATGCGTTCTGCATTATTGCCTGTACTCGGCAATGTCCGTGATGATGAATCAGCATTCAAATCTGAAATGGTAAAGTCAATGAATTTTTGTTTCAACTTTATGCCGATTGGATTTTATTGCGGTGCTATCATCGTATGGTTGCTTTTGCCGATTGCATTCCCGTTACAATATACCGATGGAAGTCTAGGTGCATCGGCTGTTGACATCTTTTTCATACTCTTATTTGGATGGTCGATGACGATATTAGCCACTCCTTTTTACACTGCACTTAAGGCTGGAAAAAAACCTTGGAACTTTACTTTATTCATTTTACTGGTAGTAGTTTTCGGTAGTTTGGTTGGATGGGTTTTAATTTCATATTTCTCTGAAGTAGGCATAACCCAAGCGATTGCTTCAGCAGCCCTCGCTTCATCGTTAACTTCGTTATTTTTGCTAATAGTTTCCATCCACTTAAGTCGCTCTTGGCCCCTTATTAAGGAAAATATGACTTCTTGGATTCTATTGATTTCATCGGTAGCAATCGCAAGTTATTCACTATGGAATACGGACTTTATAATCGGTGTTTCACTACCTGCAATTTTCTTCATCAGTTCACTAATTTATTCAAAAGTGAATTCCAAGAGTCTTGACAATGCGTGATACTAAAGCGCTCAGGTAGTTCGATTTTCTCTTTTTTCCAGTCCGCTGCTATGGCATTTTCAACAGCATCAGCCAACTTCAACTCATCGTATTCTTGAGCGATAAATTTACTGGGAAGCCATTCGCTCAAATCACCGACATCAACTGCAACAACCGGAGTTCCACAGGCGATTGATTCACGTGCTACCAACGGTCCAGATTCTCTCTTGGAAGTTATCAGAGTAACCGATGCTACAAGCATCCGGTCCCAGACGATACTACGGGGTTGTTGATTCAGTGTTGTGATTCCTACAACCCAACCTCTTCGTTCTAATTCTTCACCGGTTTTCAATGCCAAATAATGATTTTTTTCTGGCCGTCTAGCATCACCAGGAAATAGTAAATCCAGTTTGTCTTTACGCCATCTCCCTCGCCAATTCTTGAAATCTTTGAGCCATTCATTTTCTACTGCAATATGGCATGGAATGACACTACAATTATCTTCGTTGAAATTATTGGTGATAGCGATATCTTTCAAACGATTAGACACTAAGACGAGATGATCTAGTTTTGTCAATATTTGTTGTAACGATTTTTTAGTATTTTTATGTGAAAGAGCGACATCAAAATCATAGCCATGAACAACACCTACACAAGGAACATTCCATCTCTTTGCTAGGTGCGTTGCTAACAATGCACTTGGCCATAATGTGTGAGAAATAATTACTTCTGGGCGCCAATCATTCAACCATTTTTCAATGCCTTTACTACGACGCTTAATGCTTGAGATTGTAAATGCAGGATAGGGACTTTCTGGAAAAGCCCAGTATCTAGGGGAGTATATTTCATCTCCGCCATGCTCAAAAGATGTTGGTGCCTTGGCAACTCCAGTTAATGTCGAACGTCCAGTTTCGTAATATCTCAACATACGCGGAAGTGGATTCAAGACCCTTACTTCATGTCCTGATTTTTTTAATGCATCTACATGATCTGCAACAAAAGTCCCCCTCGCAACATTTGTTGGTATCGGGTAAAGGGTTGACGCAATTAAAATGCGCATTTCAAAAACTCCTTCCTCACTCTAAGGCTTTGTGAATAATAGCAAGGTTGTCTATTAGGGCGCGTGAATCATTGAATAGGCCTGAACCTACAACACAATTGGTCACACCCCAATCTCTTAACATTGCAATATTGTGCGATTTGACTCCACCATCAACTTGAATTTGAACTGGGCGACCTCCCGCGGAAACTTGTTCCTGTATTGCAGCATTTAATCTACGGATTTTCTTCTCAACAGACGGGATAAAGGATTGACCACCGAAGCCTGGATTTACACTCATTATCAAAATCAAATCGATCTCAGAAAGAACCTCAAGGGCTGCATCTATTGGCGTAGCAGGATTTAGTACAACACCTACACCAGCTCCAGCCTCTCTAATCGCGGTAACTAAGCGGTGAAGGTGAGTTACAGCTTCAACATGAACTGAAATGTGGTTACAACCAGCATCAATATATTGTTGGAATGATTGTTCAGCATTTGAAATCATTAGATGTGCATCAAACACAGGGCCATCGCCAAGTGCCTCTCTCAATGCCTTAATTACAGGCGGACCAAAGGTTAGATTTGGCACAAAGTTCCCATCCATGACATCTAAATGCAACCAATCAAGGCCTGCATCTACTGCTTTTTGGCATGCGTTGGCCAAATCACTCAAGTCGGCTGTCAAAACACTGGGTGCGATAATCATTTTTCTCCCTCAAAGCGAGCCAAGCGTCGGCTTCTCATTAGGCTTGCCGCGAGAAAAAAGCCGTATTTTTTTGGAAATCTGCTAAATCTGTCGTGCAAAGACTCATAATACCCCCCCATTGAGATATTGATAGGTGAGCCAATGGGTGAGGTTAGAGCAGTAACAGATGGGACATATGATGAAACAATCAATGAGGGCGGTTGGGTGCTTGTTGATTTCTGGGCAGCTTGGTGTGGTCCTTGTAAGGCAATAGCACCAATTCTTGCTGAAGTTGCTAAAGAAAGAGAAATAATTATTGCAAAGGTTGACACTGATACAAACACAATGACTGCTGGAAAACTCGGAGTTCGAGGAATCCCTGCATTATATCTCTATAATAATGGTAAATTGATTTCTAACAAGGCTGGGGCATTACCAAAAGCAAAATTATTGCAATGGATTGACGAACACATGACCGCCGCTGACTTTTAATAATCAATCCAATTGTTTTTTGCGCTCATTCTGAGCGGTTCCTACATCTCTCAACAAGCGTTCGCGCATTGCTTCATGGAGCCACATCCCCTCTTCTAATTCCAATAACAATCCGTGAGATATCAGATTCTCTGGTGGAACGCCTTCCCATCCAACCGCCTTTGCTAATTTAGCCCATGCAACGGGTTTTTTGGCAACAGCAAGGGTCAGTAATAATTCTCTTTCACCATCTGGTAAGTGAGTAATAATTTCTTCATCCAAGAATCTTAACCAATCGCTATGAGTAGGATTTCCATACAGTTCTAATAATTCTAAGGCGAGAGGATGCCCTCCTGTAGCAGCATGTACTTCATCAACCTCAAGCGATGATTTATTGGCTAGTTCATCCAACCAATTACCAGTTTCTTCTAGACTCAATCCGCTCAATGCAAGTTCTCTCACTACATCTCTTGTATGGACGTCTCTTCTATCATAGATATTGAGAGAAGTTCTACTAATAAATAATAATTTCAATGGAGTGTTCTTAGAAATTTGAATCAAAGCCCCTAACAAATCTCTTGCTTCATCAATGATGTGATGAATGTCATCTATTACAATTAACCAATACGGAGGAGGTCCACCTTTTTCTGCATTGAAACGCTCTCTGATGGTATTAGCATCGGTTAGGTATGTCAACAATCTTCTTCTCCATGTATCAACATCCATTTTTGCACCTGGGATTAACGGCAATGTCTCTATCAGATTGTAAGGGTCGTGTGATTCATCAATTCCGAATCTATGGAGAAGGCTTGTTGCCAAACCAAGTGCTGTATCCCATGGTTGACATGGATACCAACAAACGGAGATATTTGGATCGGTATCCATTCTCTTCCGTAGCCAATGTGCAACCAAGGTAGATTTCCCAATCCCTGCAATACCATGTACTACTGCGCAAGGTTTTCTTTGCGAATGCCAACTATCTAATTCGGCGACCTCATTCTTTCTTCCATGTACGGGGCGAGTGACTGGAGGCTCGGTGTGATAAGTTGCATGTGCGCCTACGAGAGGTGTAAGTCTGCCCGGCTTTGGCATATCATCGGAGTCGCCTTGACTAATTTTACCAAAACGAATATCTCCGAAGGTTAGAATTCCTTCGTGTTGAGCATGAAGCAAAACTTGTAGTATGGAAATATCTGCAGAAATCCTCTTCGGTGCTTGTTTTGCTTCAACTTCAAGTAAATCACCTTCAACATCTCTGACCAAGACCTTGGTTAAACCTAATTCATCGCTTCTCTTTTTTGCGAAATCGCGACCGATATTAGTTAATTGCCATGTTTTTTGTCGCCTATCATCACCGCGGATACTACGGGTATGTTCGGTGACATATTCATTTTTCAGGAGGTCTCTCATCGAACGGCTAACATTTGGAGGGTGCTGAGCGCAAGCATCAGCAATCCCAGGGCGAGTCAAAGCATAAGACACAACGTACCTATCGGCTTGATGGTCCTGTTGAAGAAGGTGTAGCAATACGCGGTCAACGACTGCAATATTGACCTTCGGTAAGCCACCGCTCATAGGTTGCGGTTGGGTAATTTGTCCATGAACCATTCGCTCATTTGATTTATTCCACATTTCGCGTGACATATTAGCGAGCAATTGCACCGCAAAGCCTTTTATGTCACCATGATGGCAATATAAGGTGCAGTCGTATGAGTGGCAGTTATAGCAAGAAAATTAGCATATTACTAACGATAACGATGATATCAATGATTTTCTTGCCCTTTGCTACTGCATTTGATACCGATATGGATGGAACTGACGACACGGTTGACGATTGTATTAGAGCCAGCGGCACATCTTCTATCGATAGAATTGGCTGCCCAGACCGAGATGGTGATGGTAACTCAGACATTAATGATGGATGGACAACTCCAAACCCAAATTTTCAGACCGAATTCGTATTAACCTCACAGAACGACTATCGCGATATCGATTATTCTCCAACGGGTGAATTTTTAGTTACCGTTGAAGATGGTACATTTGTAAGAAAGTGGAATTCAACTACATTCGTCAATGCTCTATCGGTCAGTCTTGGCTCAAGCAATACCGGTACAAGCGTGGCTTATTCCCCGGATGGAAATTATGTTGCTGCAGGACTGGATAATGATGCAATAAATATTTGGTATGCTAATAATTTCACTAGCGTCAATGGCGAGATTAGTGTTGATGTCGGTAGCGGCGACCAAGTGAACGATGTTGAATTTTCACCTGATAACAATTATGTTGCAGTATCCATAGGCCGTTCTGGAAACAGTGGAACAAGTGGGCAAACTAAGATGATCAATGTTTCAACCGGTTTACAAGATGCCACATATAATCCAAGTGGTGAAGATAGATTTTACGATGCTGCATTTTCACCCGATGGAAGTATGTTGGCATTAGGTGGTAACGGCGATTGGTTCATTGTCAATACTTCATCCGGCGCCCAGGCCTACTCAAACTCGGGACCAAGCGCTTCAGTGAATGGAATCGCATGGTCTCCAGATGGGAACTATATTGCCTTATGTTTGGGCTATGATTCTGGAAATGCCAAAATTCAGTTGATGAAGGTTAGCGGGAATACATGGACTCAACAATGGATACAAACACACACAACTAGTTGTTATTCTGTTGATTTCTCACCGGATGGAAGTCAAGTTGTTTTCGGATTTGGTTATTACCAAGCGAGTGGCTCAACTGCTTATGTCTATAAAACAGATAGCGGATTAAGCGTCGATTCATTTGACTTCAGACCTTCACAAGGTTGTAATTCATGGCAGGGGAATCCTTGCGGGGATTTCAGCGGAATAGCATGGCATCCCGATGGAGTACACATCGTTACCACTGTAAGCCGTAATTTCGAAGGCCTATACTACTGGTATGCAGATTTGGATGAAGATAATGATGGATACAATACCACCGACCAAGGAGACGGTTTAGTAGA
>DAJY01000081.1:27644-27920 GCA_002499015.1 Euryarchaeota archaeon UBA242 | reverse complement strand
GCGCCTGCAAATCAACCTGATGCTTGTATTACAATAGGGGGTAATTCAACACAAGACCGATACGGCTGCCCAGATTCAGATGGCGACGGCTACTCCGATGAAGGCCCTGGGTGGACAATTTTCGATGGCGCAGACACTTTCCCTAACGATGGCACACAATGGGTTGACACTGATGGAGACGGTATTGGCAACAATAATATCCAAGGCACCCATTACACAGTAAATTCATCCAACCTACTAAGAGTTAATCAAACGGGAGATTCATTCCCTGATGAT
>DAJY01000081.1:26301-27401 GCA_002499015.1 Euryarchaeota archaeon UBA242 | reverse complement strand
GATAACGAACTTAGCGATCGTCCTGATGGTTGCCCTACGATTTGGGGTAATTCCGAATATGACCGCTTAGGGTGTTTGGACAGCGATGGTGACGGATGGTCAGACCCTGATGCTAATTGGCCAGCTAAAACTGATTGTTATGGTGCTGATGCATTCCCTAATGACGCGACACAATGGTGTGATGAAGATAATGATGGATACGGTTCTAACGAAACTGGAAATGATGCTGACGAATGTCCTAATGAGGCTGGAACATCAACTGAAGATCGTGTTGGTTGTTCAGACCGCGATGGTGATGGCTATTCCAATGCTGGCGACCCATTCCCTGATGATTCAAGCCAGTGGGCTGATAGAGATGGTGATGGGCGAGGAGATAATCCAAATGGCTCTAATCCAGATGCATTCCCTGATGATACATCTCAATGGAAAGATAGCGACGGTGATGGATATGGTGATAATCCTGGTGGATTTAATGGAGATAAATTCCCCAATGATGCCACTCAATGGCATGATACTGATGGTGATGGATACGGAGATAACCTTGAGGGTGTCAACGGAGACGTATGCCCATTAAAGGATGGAAGTTCTACAAATCCAGTCACTAGAGGGTGCCCAGATACCGATTTGGACGGATTCACAGACCCTGAAGATGCATTTCCCGAAGACCCATTCCAATGGGCAGATTCCGATGGTGACGGATATGGCGACAACCAAGGAGTTCCTTCCGGAGACGAATGTATAGATGAAGCAGGTGGATCATATGAAAACAATCGTCATGGTTGCCCCGACTACGACTTTGATGGTTGGGCAGATGTCGATGATGCTTTCCCTGAAGACCAAGAACAATGGATGGATACTGATGGAGACGGATATGGTGATAATTACTTCTATGAAAATACCACAATTGAAGATCTTGATTATCCAGGAATTTTATTGAATATAAGAGAGCAAAGAGGAGACGCATTCCCAGAAATATCTGACCAATGGTCGGATATGGACGGAGATGGATGGGGCGACAATTTATCCAGTTTCTACCAACCGGACACCTTCCCTCTGCATCCATCGCAATGGAATGACTTTGATGGTGATGGATATGGTGA
>DAJY01000081.1:24618-26072 GCA_002499015.1 Euryarchaeota archaeon UBA242 | reverse complement strand
CATGGCAACCGGATGGATGCCGTAAAGAAGCAGGAACATCTGTTGGAAACCCAGCCTTCGATTTAGATTGGGGCTGTCCTGATTCCGATAATGATGGCATTCAAAATTCAAAGGACCCATGTCCATGGGACCCTGAGATTTCAAGCGGTGCATTCGGTCAAGACTGTGGAATAAAGACAGATCCGAGCATTAACAGCGATAACTTAGATGAAACGGCGGCACTTGGAGTAGATAGCGAGTTATTGACGATGATGGGTGGAGTTATTGTATTCCTATTAGCGTTGATATTTGTTGCACAAGTCGCTAAGGCAGCCGGAAAGAAGAAGCTCGGGCGTGCGAGGGCAGAAGAGAAATTAGTCGATGATGCGTTCGCTGAAGAAGAAGAACGCCGACAAACTTGGGTAGAACATTATGTCAACCAAGGTGAACTCGACAAAGCGAGAGAATTGGGTTGGAATGGATTAGCACTGCCATCACAAATCCAAGAGGCCGCAATTCCGCAATGGAAGCAACATGAGATAGACCAGCGAACACAACAAGATGCTGCTACTCCAACAATGCTAGACCTAGATAATTTGTGATTATTGGTCCCTTGCTCTTTGGCGTTTAGCCTTCTCAGCCATGCTGTCATCAAAGGCAAGGAAATCGAGTGAATTCCATGCTTGGTCATCATCAATAGCCAATATCGCAGAGTTTGATAGTAATAGGGTTGCAACGTCCATCATCGACGGTAATGTTCCATCCTCTAATGCATATTGATGACCTGGCAGTACAATGTCGCTTGAGTTTAAAGTTGTAAGAATGTCTCTTAAATAGCGCAAGGTTTGCCTTTGTTTATTGGCATTCCCTCCGAATAAATCACAGCGACCACATCTTCCAAGGAATAAACAATCACCTGATAAAACAAGGCCATGGCCAATGAAAGTGGTATGCCCCGGCGTGTGCCCTGGTGTACAATGTGCCGTAAAACTCAGTTGCCCAACCATAACGTTCTCGCCACTCATTTCAGCACAGGTGAACAAATTGGTATGCGGCCCTTGCCAGCCGCGTTGCATTTCATTTTGATGAATGTAAATCTCGAAATTTTCTCCACCAATTTGTTGAGCCTCTTCAACTCCTTTGGTATGGTCCCAATGGCTGTGTGTTAGCCAAGCAGAACCTAAATTCCAGCCATTTTCATCGCATACATCGTGCCAATATTTTCCATCAAATGGATCAATGATTACAGCATCTTTGGTTTTTTTACATATCAGCAAGTGATTTAGGTTGTCCCATTCACCTAATTGGGCTTGCAGTACAATGATTTCCTTAGTGTCAAGGACTACTTTCGGTGAATGATTTAGCATCGGATTCACACATGCTATGCACCGCTGGCCTTTCAAGTGATGAGCGATACTGTCTCCCCTATGGGGAGGATGATGCAACCGCAAGTCTTGCTGCTGCTGGCGCTGCTG
>DAJY01000081.1:23962-24430 GCA_002499015.1 Euryarchaeota archaeon UBA242 | reverse complement strand
AGCGCTAAAGATTGGTACCAGCAAGGAGACATCATTTCACTCTCTGCCAACATCGTTAATGAGGGGGCATCGCAAAGCATTGAAACCGACCCTTCATGCGATGTAATTATTCAAGTCATAAACTCAAATCAAGAGTTGGTTTACGATGAATCTGATTCTTGTCGGGGACAATCACAAAATATTGATTTTGAAAGTGGTGAGATAAAACAATTCACTGGAATGGGTTGGGATTTGAAGGATTCGGCAGGGGCTTATGCATCTTCTGGATTTTATACGATCAAAGCAGTTCACCCTACTACTGATTTGAGCGATGCATTAGAAGTGGAAATTCAAACTTCAATCGAGACTCCACAACAATTAGAATTGATATTAACCATCAGTAATCGGCAACAGGTAATACTCGATGATCAAAACTTGATACTCGGTGTTTCATTATATAATCCGACTAAAGATTCTGTTACACTTCCT
>DAJY01000081.1:0-23688 GCA_002499015.1 Euryarchaeota archaeon UBA242 | reverse complement strand
AATGTCGGTAAATCTCTCAGCCAGAGTATGACTGTTGATATTTCGCAAAGCGGAATTGTAGGTCTTGAAGAAATGGCTAATGGCTTGCAAACCGATATTGTTCTCCAGGCAAATGATAATCTATTCTCTGAAGGAGAAATTTTTGAATCGTCTTTGTTACTAACCAATATCGGTGAAAGCGAAAGGGTGCTGACATTCACAAATACCTGCAAGGCAGAAATGTGGATAATAGATGACCGCGGCAGAGTTGTTTTTGATTCAAGGATGACTAAAACATGTAGCGAAATTGAAGTTGACAACGTGCTCAGTAGCAATGAACAACTCGTATTTACATTAGTCGATTGGTCTTTTACAGATTTACAGGGTTGTGAAGTACCTTCTGGTACATACAACGTGATAGTGGAAATACCAGAATACTATGCCGCTTCTTCTCATCAAATAACATACGAAAGAGTGAGTGCTACAGATTGTGCCTCTCCTCTAGATTTGGAAATCGTAACTCATATTAGTTCTTCTAATAATAATTTGGACATAACCATTGACCTACTTCCAAAAATTAGTGAAGTAGAATTGAGATGGGTTGGACCGTGTGCAGTTTCCGCAAATATTTATGACGATTCAGGACAAGAAGTACATCGCCAACGTTCACTTTGTGATGATAGAGATGGACGATTAACACTTCTAAAGTATGAAGGATTTGATAAACCTACAATAATGGATATTGGTGGTGTTGCGATGATTGATATGATGCAAAATGATCTTCCAGATGGAGATTATGTACTCAAATTAGAATTGCAAACTAATCCAATTAGTTTAGTCCAAATAGAATTTTCATGGCCTCTCTCCGAATCACAACAAAGTGTTACAGTGGACAACACAGAAAACCAACTAACACCCGATTCGAGAGTATTGACTGGTTTCTGGAGCGGAGTAATTACCGAAAGCGGAACCTGTTGGATTTTCAATTCCAATGAAGAAGGACAAATCCTACTCAGCCGCGCTGTAGGTGGGTGGGCGCCTCAGCAAGGATGGAGTGGTGCTTATCAAGTTCAGAATACAGAAGTAGCACCGGAATGTAGAAACTTCAATATTGCAAGTATACAAGTTACAAGCGTTGAAAGTGAGAGCCCTGAACAACTTGGTGTAATAGGGGATACTGAGGAAGATAAAACAATCGCAGTTGCTGTTCAAGAAGAAGTAATTACAATTGCACCTACCATTCTTATCATCGCTTCAACGACTTCAATATTATCGATGTTAGTATTGGTTACTCTTAACACCGAATCAATAAGAATACCATCAACGGCTGCAGGATTATGGTTCCTTGGGCTAATTGGTAAGACGCATGAGACGACAGATGGAAGATTTCAACGAGGACGTCTTATGGGATACTTAACCGCAAACCCTGGTTGCCACTTCCGTGCTCTAATGGGTGCCCTGGAAATGTCCAATGGGCAAATTACCCACCATCTTCGCATCCTAGAAAAAGAAGAGAGTATTTGGCGTAGAAAGGATGGTCGCTTAGTTCGTTTCTATCCGTTAACAAATCAACTGCAACCACATATGATCGATGACCTATTGCCAGTTCCTCCATTATCACCAGACCCAAATAGTCTGCAAGGCAAGATCCTTTCTCTGCTGGATAACGACGGGACTCTAGGTGATTTCCCAACACAATCTGAATTGGCAGATAGATTAGAAAAGTCCCAACAGTTAGTTTCACATCACTTGCGAACTTTACAGAAGTTTGGACTTGTTGAAAAGAGAAAGATGGGTTTGCGTAATAGATACAAATTGACTCGAGAAGCAATTTTCTTATTGGAAACAAATAATGGTTTCTCAAAGGAAGATTAACTCACTATTGTTGATTAATTCCAGAGTATTCAATTTCCCATTGTAATTGTGTCCATCCTACAGACTCGGTCGCTTGTATTAGTGAAGATTTTGCGTACTCTCCACCTTCAACCAATACTCCGACAATCCCTCCGCCCCCAGCACCCATTGCTTTCCAAGCCAGCACAGAACCAATTTCTTCTAAAGGAGTTAAAACATCACGAAACGGGTCATGTAACTTTTCATCGATTAAATCAATCCCTAACATCACCATTCTCATTGAATTAATAACATGTGAAATATCTTCATCATGTATGGCTGAAGCCATCGATAAACCAGCATCTCTTATCATATCTAATCCTTGTATTACCTGTTCATCGTGGTCGTAAAATTGCTGCCAAATCTTATCATGTATTTCTCCAGAAACATGTTGGATGCTGGTATCAAATAATAACAGATGGTTTTGTAGCCATGTACAGAATTCTATGGAAGGATCTAAACGTTTAATCTCCACCGTATCACCTCTAAAAGTCAAATGATTAATGCCACCAAATGTGCTAGCCCATTGGTCTTGGCGTCCCCCTGTATTTCCTAATAGTGATTCAAATTGAAAGGCCAACTCTGCTATTTCCTCAAGTTCTCTTCCCTCTCCTGCAATAGCAGCTAACAAAGCTACATTCATCGCCCCTGAAGTTCCTAAGCCACAACCAATTGGTATTTCGGTTGAATACTGAACTGTCATTCTTCTATTTTTATCAATAATCTTTTTTGCTGTTACATAGTGATTTATTGCAACATTGACCACTTCTCCACTTTTGAGATTGCAATACGCAGGAACATCACTCCAGCCTCCTGCCAAATCTATCCTCACCGGACAGCGCACGGAGATTTCTCTACCCATGAATAAGGCACATCGGATGCACCTCATCAAGAGTCGCATTCAAGACTGTGGTATCAGTCGCAGACTCGCCCCCTATGGGGCGGGTGTTTTGCATGTCTGACGAATTTTCTCCAAGTGATGAAGTTGCTTGGCAGCAAAAGTGGGCGGATAACCATATCTTTGAAACAGATTTAGATTCTCAAAAACCTCCATTTTATTGCCTAGAAATGTACCCATATCCTTCTGGAAAAATGCACATGGGTCATGTTAGAAATTATTCAATTGGTGATGCAGTAGCCCGATATAAGAGAATGATGGGCTTTGATGTTCTATATCCAATCGGTTTCGACTCATTCGGTATGCCTGCCGAAAATGCAGCGATAAAGGAAGGAATACATCCTCACGACATAACTCAAAAAAACATGAAAAGTATAACTGAGCAAATTAAGCGAATGGGTTTCTCTTATGATTGGCGACGCATGTTGATGAGTCATGATCCAAGGTATTACAAATGGAATCAATGGTTTTTCACCAAATTCTTGGAAAATGGATTGGCTTACCAGAAATATGCACCGGTCAATTGGTGTGATTCATGTGAGACCGTATTGGCTAATGAACAAGTCAAAAATGGACGCTGCTGGCGCTGTTTTAGTAATGTGAAGCAAAAGGAAATGAGCCAATGGTTTCTGGATACTCCAAAATACGCTCAGGAATTATTAGATGGATTGGAAACTATTTCATTCCCTAGCAATGTCAAATCTCTACAGCAGGATTGGTTAGGTCGTTCAGAAGGCGCTGAAATCGAATTTGCTATCGAAGGTAGTGATGAAAAGATAAGGGTGTTTACGACAAGACCTGACACATTATTCGGAGTTACATTCGTTACTCTTGCACCCGAACATCCTCTATCACAAACCCTAGTTCAAGGAACTCAATATGAAGAAGGTTGGAAACAATTGAAAAATGAAGTCGCCTCGCTGTCTGATTTTGATAGAGAGAAGATTTTGAAAGTCAAGAAAGGAGTGCCTTTGGGAAGAAATGCAATCCATCCATTGACTGGTGAATTAATTCCGATATGGGTTGGTAACTTTGTCATCGCCACTTATGGAACAGGAGCGGTTATGGCTGTTCCAGGCCATGATGAGCGTGATTTCGCTTTTGCTAAACAATACAAGATTCCAATTAAGCAAGTTCTTGTTATGCAAGAGAATGCAAGTTGTGAAGATGAATTAAATAATGCAATCACCGAATTAGGCTGGATGGTTAATTCGGGAGTAGAAGGTTTTGATGGATTATATGGAGAACAAGCAAAACGTGCTGTTATTTCAAAACTTGAAGAAAACGATAAGGGAGAAGGTTTAGTTCAATGGAAAATCAGACCTTGGTTGGTTTCTCGACAGCGCTATTGGGGTACTCCGATTCCAGTAATCCACTGTACTGACTGTGGTGCTGTGCCTGTTCCCGAATCCGACCTTCCTGTTGAATTGCCGAGAGATGTCTCCTTTGGACATGGTAATCCACTGGAAACTTCAGAATCATTCTTGGCTGCAGATTGTCCTAAGTGTGGTAAAGATGCGAGAAGAGAAACCGATACCATGGACACATTCATGGATTCTTCTTGGTATTACTTGCGATTCACTGATGCCTTAAATGATGAAAAATGTTTTGAAAAGGCTGTTGCTAACCATTGGATGAATGTAGATTTCTATTGTGGTGGTATTGAGCATGCACAAATGCATTTGATTTATGCTCGTTTTATGACAAAAGCATTACGTGACTTAGGACTTCATGATATCGATGAACCATTCAATGAGTTATTATGTCAAGGAATGGTAAACATGGGTGCACCTTGGTGCAACACATGTTCGATCACCCTATCAGTCGATCATGCTGGTTCTCCATGCCCGCAATGTAATTCGGAACTAGGAGAGCGTAGTGCAAAAATGAGTAAATCACACGGCAATACAGTTTCTCCCGAAGACATGATTGAGAAAGTTGGTGCAGATACAGTTCGGTTATTCATTCTCTTCGCTGCCAATCCAACCGCTGGTATGGATTGGTCTGACATTGCCTTAGAATCAAATAACAGAGTTATGCAATCCTTACGCAATATGCCTGAAACTATTCTCTCATGGGATGGAAATGAATCTCCGATGGATGAGTGGATGAGGGCAAGAATCTGCCAGCGTAGTTGTGAATTTCAACAAGCAATGGATGCATACGATTTACGTCGTGCTGTTGAAATTTCACATTATGAAATTACAAAAGATATCAATTGGTATATTCGTCGAGGCGGATTGAATCCAATTGTTGGTCGCGAATTACTAGAAGTATGGACTCATTTAATTTCAATTTCAACACCGCATATGGCTGAAGATTGGGGTCAATTATTAGGCCATACGGAATTAGTATCTGCCTCTCAATACCAGCATCCAGGAGATGTAAGCCAGCAATCCCAATCTGTTTTAGATGCAGAAGCATACTTACGTTCTTTCTTAGAATCGGCTAGAAAAATCAAAACTATCGCCGAGCGGCATTTGGATAATGGAGCGCGTACAGCAATAGTGGTAATCAGCCCACAGTGGAAACGTCAATTAGCCAAGACTGCATTAGATTTCATCATCGCGGGAGGAAGTCCAAAATCATTCATCCCAATCTTATCGCAAATGGACATCTGTCAAGGTCAAAGAAAAGGCGAGATCATTGGTTATTGGAGTAAGAAAATGCTCCCACAATTATTCAAGTGGGATGATGAATCACGCGCTGTTATTTTGAGTGAGTTGAACGAATTAGAAGTATTACAATCTCGAAGCGAATTTATTGCTACTGATTTAGGTCTTGAAAGCATAGTTTTCGTCAGCGGAGAATCTGCGGAAGATACTACTCAACGCGCAGCATCAGCAATACCTCTCGGCCCAGCTGTAGTTTACAATTGAATCACTCTTCTGCTGAACTTGCAGATTGAAGTGCTTGAAGACTTGCTGCTTCCAATGTTTTCTCTCCAACAATAGATTCCTGGAAATCCATTGGATTGACAGGCGGTGCTATTGCTGCATTGTGCATCTTTGGTTTCATATTGGAGATGTATACTGCAACAATTCCCATTACAATGGCTAATAAAAAGAAGAAGTTAGTTAAATTGAATAGAGATTTATCATTCGTTGATATTGGTGGTTTTTGTTCAGAGATTAATTTCTCACAGCCCTGCTCATCAACAGCAACGCTCGGTTTACTGTTTAGACAAATATCCTCAGCGTTAGCAACTCCATCTAAGTCATCATCTAATTGATATTGACTGCATCCTGAACCAGAAACCATGGTTAGTTTAGGTGTTCTCGGACATTGGTCGACTAAATCTGCAACTCCATCTCCATCATCATCCTCATCTTCAACAGAATCAATACAACCATCCAAATCTTCGTCTTGGCCAACTTGTGCGATTCCAATAATCCCATTAGGGCAATTGTCATCATCATCGTCAAACCCATCATTATCATCATCCTCATCCTCTAATTGGTCATGACAGCCATCACCATCATGGTCGAAATTACTAGCATTATCTCCCCAATTAATATACCCAATAGGGCAATCATCATTGATATCCAATACTGCATCTGCATCATCATTGTAATCATTAACCGAATCTTGACAGCCATCTGAATCATGGTCATTCAATAGGTCAGATAGCCAAGATGTAGGATCGTGTGGGCAAAGGTCCTGAGGGATTTGAATTCCATCGCCATCTTCATCATCATCACAAACATCTCCGATTTGGTCATCATCTAAATCTGTTTGAAGTGGATTGTATATCATTGGACAGTTGTCCATCTGGTCAACAAATCCATCTTCATCAGTATCCATGTCTGCACAACCATCTCCTTCAACATCCACTTCGGGGTTGGAACTCCATCCTATAGGTCCCAAAGGACAAAGGTCATTACTATCAAAAATACCATCTTCATCATCATCATAATCTTCACTGGAGTCTTGGCAGCCATCGTTGTCATGATCGGTTGAAGGATTGCTTTGCCATTGTGTAATTCCATATGGGCAATCATCAGCAACATCAGCGATTCCATCATTATCATCATCTATATCGCATAAATCTCCGGCATTATCTTGATCATGGTTTTCTTGTAAAGGATTACTAAAGCGTGGACAATTATCAGTACCATCAACAACTCCATCTCCGTCCAAATCAGTTTCATAAAACCAAACACCGATGTCAATTAAATTTTGTTGATCTGCTGGATATCCGCCGAATAAACCATCTTCATTAAATTGAATAGTGAGCATCAGTGAGTTGTTTGGTCCGAAATTCAGCGAATTTACCTCTTCGTTACCTTGCCCTCCTGCATTGATGGCCCATTGCCAACTTAAGTTTACATCAGCATGCGCAACAAATACATCAAAATGATAAACATCTGTGTTACCATCTAAATCTGGAAGAATATCTTGTCCAAAGGTCAATCCACCCGAAGTGATTCCAGCGATTGTAATTTCACCGTATTGGTTTACCAGTACCGAATTCACCTTATCACTGCCAATTCCATTAACTTTCTGAAGAGATTGCCATTCTCCTTCGGAACTCAAAGTCGCAATAAATCCATCAACCCATTGACTTGAACCGGTAGAAAAATTACCAAAGCTAGCGTTTCCTTGAAACTCCCCTACAACGATTACGCCAGAATCAGTACCATCGCAATCCCATGCCATGTCTTCCCCTGAACCACCCGCACTCTGCGCCCAGTTCCATCCTGTAGCATCATAACGTGCAATAGCGATATCAGCAAATCCAGTTCCAGTGAGCATTATTTGGTCAACCATGATCTCTTCGGTGTAAGTTAGTACTGCATAGGTGTTGCCAACATCATCTGCACAAAGTTCCCCCACAAATCCGACTCCTTGTGGAGATATGGCACTGAGAGAGGCAATTGCCTGACCCTGGTCATCATAAATTGCAATTAATAAATTAGGTTGGTCGCCACCAGGAATTAGTTGGCCGTTGAATTCGACCATTCCAGTAAATATTACGCCTAGGTGTATTTCATCTTGTGGAGTAACAACTAAAGAAAATTCGTATACTTCTTGTTGCGATTCTATCTGAATGACCCATTGCCAAACTCCATCCGAAGACATACGAGCAAGGAATGCATTACCATCATCACCATCTTCTGACTTATTTAAAGGATCAAGTCCTTCAAGAGTCATACTACATTCATTTTCAACCGTGTAGTAGCAATAGGTTCCAGATACAATAATATCTCCAGAAGAAAGTTTCTCAATAGAATTAAGTTTATCAAAACCTTGACTACCGGCACCAATATTTGCAAGCCATGTACCATTTTCATCAAGCCATGCTATGAAAAAATCAACATCCATTTGGCCATTGGTAGATTGAGGGCCGGCGAAATCAAAACTGAAATCGATATAGGATTGGAAACTGCCAACTACTGCTGTAGTACCATTTTGGAAACTGACAGAATCCGTTATGAAATTCTCATAAGGACCAACTGCTTGCGCAAACCATCCTAGTGAAGAATTATTCTCGGATGAATATGAGTTTTGGAATTGCTGTAATGTAGTATTTTTACTACTTTCAATTGAAGCAGCATCGTTTCCAATCAGTGATAATTGGGATACAGAAATCATCAAAAAGGCAATTGTAATACAAATAGTTACAGACCGCATATTTGTTGCAAGGACAACGAACTTATCAAACCGTCTTGTCTTTGATTTGACTTTTTTGTTCCTTTTAGTGGTAATAATGGGGAGTCTTCATGGAGTGTGGCCGCAAAGCCACAGATATGAGCGAAGACCTCGGTAGAGATTCGGCTAAGTCAAACTCAAATCCAAAGAGAAATAATAATTCCAATCGCAGTAGCAGTGCTTCATCGAAACGCTATGGTACTACTCTAAAAAGCGTCATAATGAACAAAAACGTTGCTGAAATAAAACAAATGAATTCACAAGCGAATAATCGTTTCACAACCAGCCCCAAACCTCTCGCATTCCCAGAAGATATGGAGGAACCAAACAATTTCTCATTCGATTGGAAAGTGTTACCCGTTGCCCTAAAGGCAGAGGCGGCAATGGCTGGTGAGGTCATTCGCATGGGAGAATTCGGTTGGTTGGATGATGAAAGAGTGGAAGAAATTGCTCAAATTGTTAAGCATCACGGCATGAGTCTGGATCAAGCGTTATCACTTCGTTCTGCTTTATTGCAGCAAAAAACTGTTTATGGGCACGGAAGATTACAATCGCGCAGCAAGGCACTAGCGAGTCTATACAAAGAAGGAATTAGTGTTGTAGATCTTTCAAAACGCTTTGATTTCCCTCCGATGAATATTTTTAGAATTGTATTAGCAGAATTAAGATGGTCCAAATCTAAAATCAAGGAAAGTTTACGCTCACCAAGTAAATTACCAGAGCGCGAAAGAAAGGAATTCGAAGAGGCTGAAGCGGCGGATAGAGTCTCAAATGTGGACCAATCCGAAGTTCAAGTCAAAGCAGACAAGTTCGAAGATATTCTCTCGGATTGGTTTGAACAACAGGGTGTAAAACTTCGACGTCAACCAGAAATGGTTCGCGAACAATCAGCCCAACACGGCAGACCTGTAGCTACTCCAGATATTCTATTCCTCGACCATGTTGAAATCAACGGCAATCCAGTCGCTTGGATAGATGCCAAACATTTCTATGGTGCAGATGTAAAATTCCAGCGTAAAAAGATGGCATCACAAATGTCTCGATACATCAAGGAGTGGGGTAGTGGAGCAGTTGTCTATCGGCACGGATTTAGTGAAAATCTTTGCATGCCGGGTTGCACACTACTTGATGCAAGTCCATTAGACCTTTCTGATCTATCACCAGAAGGATATGATTAACTATCAATGCTGGTGATTTTAACACCCATGCCTCTTTCTCTCAATTGTTGAGATAATTGTTCTAATTGTTCAATCGCGAGAGGTTTTGATAATTCCTTTGGCAATACACACAACGAAACACCAAGCATGCACAATCTTGTTGACATGAATGCATCGAATCCTAAACGAGTAATTTCTTGTTGTATATTATTTAAAAATGTATTTCTAACCGGTTCATCCAACATTCCTGATGCAGTGGAGAACTCTTCCGAACATTGTAATAATTGTGGCCACTTATCATGATTCCAATCACCTTGCTGTAAGAGATTTACAGCTTCTTCACCAGCCGATGTAATTGTTTGTTGCCATATCGGGTCATCAATATATTCACTAGTATGGCGAGATTCCTGTGGAATCCATGCTAAAAGTATTTTTTGATTACAAGGAAAACCCACTGCCCTGCCAGGAGATGCAGGGGCGCCAGCGGTTAATCGCAATTCTACTCCCCCTGCATAAATCCCCAAAACATCCCCTAGCCCTCCACTATGAATTCGTTCAATTCGGTGGGCTAAGCGGTAATATTGCTCAATGTTTCCTTTTTCAGTTAATTGGTGAAAGGCTAAAGCAACTGCGACAAGTCCAGCTGCTGACATACCAAATCCTTGGCTAGTCGGCAACTCCAATTGTACGTTTATTTCATATGCATCAGCTCTGTTCAATAATCGTGCATACCTTAACTCTTCAATTAATTCAAGATAGATTGCAGTTCCATTTTGTAGTTCTGTCCCATCCATTGAAGTAACGTTGATTCTGAGATCACCTTGTTTGATGTTGCCTATCTTTTCATCCAAGGTAGAGCCTGCAGAGTATCGAATGGCAGAGGCTGGCTTATTTGTCCACAGGTGGCGAACTGTGGCTTCAACCCCATCTGTGACATTGAATCCGGCACCACGGCTGCCTTGGTTACGGGGTAGTTTACTATCTTTGCAAATAGAGAATAAGAGAGTGATATGACCTCCGCACCTCTTGCTAACCATATTACAGCCCCAACAGATATAGCAGACTAAACTATGTTGATGAATACTCGCATCAATGTCGATGCGTGGTATAGTTCTCGTTGGATATTATGATTAAGCGATTGCTTTTTCAATATCGTTTGATAGATTCTCAAAGCGTTTCTTCAATTCCTGCATCGCTCCATTGAATGCTTGAACCGGAGTCAATGCTCCATCGGTCTCAAAGGTAAACACGAATGCGTTCTCAATCTTTTCAAAGGTAATTGCATCATCAAAGGCAGCATCACGTCCAGTTCCAGCTCCAACTTGATGAATTGCTTTCTCCAAATCAAATACAAGGTTAATATCTGAAATAACCTTGTCCGTTCCAAACAACTTAGCATCGATTGGTCTTCCATCTGTGGTTTTCAAATCTAGGTCAAACAATACTTTTGCATTCTTCGGGTTGTTCAAAATTGCTTTCATCTGTGGGCGGAAAGCAACTGCTGCTACAGGTGACCACTTTGCGTGGTCACGTCCGCGACCGAGAGTTGCGAATGCGTAAAATTGTAGATATTGGCCCTTGGAAAGTAAGGTAATTGGAATACGTTGATGTTCCTCCTTAAGTCCAAACATTGGGTCTGAAATAACACTTAGATCACTTGCATAAACATACTTTAATTCATCATCAGAATCCTTAGGGTAACCTTGGATTTTCAAAGAATATAAAATCTGGCAACTAGGACATCCTTTGTCCTTCTCTATCATGTCCTTACAATTTACACAATCTCTAGGGAACACAATTCCTTCTTCAGGGTGTGTTGGGATAGGTATCATTGCAAGTCTGTGCGCAATTACTTCATCTGGAAGAGTGTTAACAGATTCATAAACATCACCAGTTGCATTATCTTGGTTGATTCCTTGTGCGAAATCAACACGAGTAATTGCTAACTTAGGAACATCTGCAATCAATGCACGGCGAATCGAATTGACCTGTGCAGTTGATGTTTCTGTTAATAGAATGCGGATAGAGTTGCCTTGTGGCCAGCCGTTTACGATTTCTGCTTTCATCTTTGTACACCTCTTGAATCAGACTCGACGACCACGACGGCCGCCCTTCGACTTTGTGCCATCGTGAGCGATTGGAGTGACATCTTCAATTCTTACTACTGTCATTCCAGCACGAGTAAACGCGCGAATTGCTGCTTGAGCACCAGGTCCTGTGGTGTTGGCTTTATTGCCACCAGGTGCGCGATACTTTACGATTAGTTGAGTGAATTCCTTGTCTTTCAAAGCATCAGCCATTTTCTCTGCAGCACGAGTTGCTGCGAATTGACCGCCACTGTCCTTGGAAGACTTGACAACTTGACCACCAGTACAGGTGGTAATTGTTTCAGCACCGGTTAAATCGGTTGCTGTCATTAGAATATTGTTGTATGAACTGAAAATATTTACAATTGCCTTACGAGTCATCATTCATCACCGCCAGTTGTTGTTGTGGAAGATTCTGCTTTTGCAGAAGGTGCTGTTTTTGCCCCTTCAACGACTTCGGCAGCAAATTCTTGAGTTGCCTCTGGGTCAACTTCTTCAGATGAATAATCTGCCATTTCACGGCGTCCTTCAATCATCTTACGGATTTGGTGATCCGGGTTGTTGAGTGTGGAGCCAGGGTGGTAGCGAACTAATTCTTCCTCATCACGAGAAACAGGGTAAGAAGGGATTGTGACTTTTTGGTCACCAATACAAATCTGTCCATGGGTTACAAGTTGACGTGCTTGCTTCATTGTGCTTGCAAGACCCTTGTAGTAAACTTGAGCTTGTAGGCGTCGGTTCAGAATATCTTCTGTTCCAAGGGTTAGGACGTCATCCAGAATTGCTCCTGTTGCAACAAGTCCCTTATTATGTAGGGAAACCAAAAGGTCATTCATTTCTCTCATGCCGTGCTTTTCAGTGGTGTCGACCGTACCGATTAAGCGCATTGCTTGACGACGATGGCGGCGAAGTTGAGACTTAGCCTTCCAGATTTCACGCATGGTTTTGAGTCCGTGGTTATCACGGATGGAATGTTCTTCTTCAATACGAGCTTTCTTCCACGGGTGGGAAGGTGTGTCGAATTTCGAACGTGCGAATTTTGGCTCTCCCATAACTTATCCCTCCATATCACTTCTTTCGGCTAACTCCAAGAGTTAGTCCACCACGGCCGTTTGAACGACCGCGTTGTCCACGAACTTTGTTTCCGCTAGCGTGGCGAACACCACGGTAGCACTTCATGGTACGAAGACGACTAATGTCATCCTTTAGAGTAAGTTTGACCGCTTGGCCAGTCAGGTGAAGTTCATCTCCTGTTTCGATGTCTCTTTGACGGTTAAGCATCCAGAGAGGGACGGTCATTGCATATCCTTCAATTGCTAAACGAAGAGTTTCTTGTTCTTCTATGGTTAGGAAACCAGCAGCTCTTGTTGGATCGAATCCTGTGGTTTTACAGATTTGAACTGCAGTACGCTTTCCAACGCCCTTGACGGATGTCAATGCGGTTGATAACGGCCTAAGGCCATCCATGTCAGTATCTGCCATTCGCAAGATATAGGAAAAATCATCTCCTAGTTCTGCATCCTTTGGTCGTGCCATTCCAGTTCACCTCAATGTCCTCAACACATAGTGTTAAGCAAGCCTCCGACCAACCACCCCTATATCAAAACCGCGATACACTATCCGCGACACTGAGCCTTGAAAACACCGTCTTTTAGGCGCTAAATTATTTGATTAGTTTGTAGTCTCTTTCATTCAACTTTATTTCCTATGGACAGTGTATAATTCAAAATCTTGCCGCAGTTGCCGACCTATGAAAAAAAACCCGTGAGTTTTTCCTCTCCTTTCACTCTAAAATACACAGCAAAAGCATCTCATCTCCGGGTTGTTGAACGACGAACGCAGTTCTCTTACCATGCCTGCTGGCCAACTGCCGGTCGATGGCCCCTTGCACCTTTGGTTGGAGCGTGGGTTCGAGTGAAACTCGGACAGTCAATTTCCGAATATCATGCTCCAGAGCAATCTTGACCAAAGCATCGACATCATCCAATGTCAGGTTAGTGTGGGCGAGGGCTACTATTTTGCCCGTGGCTTGTACCAAAAGGTGGTTTTTATATTCTAATTGCAGCGGGTGATCGTGATGAATCTGCGGCCTTCTACCTTCGACTACGCCCCAGTGTATTGCCTCAGATTTTGTAACTTTTTTGAGCCAAACCTCTGCCAAACCACTCTCTACTAATGCTGCATCTAGCAGACTTACTCTCTCGCCTTTTCTCGGCGGGCGTCTTGATTTGACAGGTACTCCATCACCCGCTGATATTGGTTCGCCGCCATCTATAATCAGCGGTTCTTCTTGCAAATTTGGCGGAATTCTGACAAATCTTCGAGCGACGTTTGGAATTGAAATGGAGCCGAGCCAAAGTGCTAATCTGTCCACTCGCCCGCGACCGCGCGAAGTCCAAATCCAGGTCCGATCAATTTGCGGCCAAACAGAATCAACCATCTCCTCAACTTGCAATCTTTGTTGATGGCTAAGGCGTGGTGAGAGGTCAAGCAGTAAAGAAGGACCACGTTTTCCTTGCGAAAGGTAAGGGGCCCATCCAGTGAATATTTCATCCAAGCGTGGTGCCATTTCATCAAGGCCATGGCTACGGCTATTTCTTGGCCTTGCAGGGTCTAAATGCAATAATGCAATCTCTGGCATTTGTTGTAGATTCAAATCATTCTGTAGAGTTTTTAATGCGGCTTTGCCATCTCTACCATCACCGCAAAGAACCCTCGTTTCAGTCATTCTCTGGCTATCTTGCTGTCTCGCTGATAGTGCTACAGTTTGCAAATTTACTGCACTTGCAAGCGCACGCCGAGGCTCTAATTCTATACCGAGAGCGGCTCTTTGAAGAATAAGGGCATGAGCCGCTAATTGAATTCCGCTACCGCAGGCACAATCGACAATAATTCCTTTACCAAGGCTTGAATCATTAATCATCTTGGAGCGAGTTAGAGCAATTTGCCAAGGTGTTGCAAGAGGTTTGCCTTGCTCAGCATGATAGAATACAATTTTTTCAGCAGAGGTCGTATCTGGTGCAGATTCAGTTAAAGTTGAGGATTCAACTTGTGCTGGTCGAAGAACTGTATACAATTTTATCCTCTCCTTGTTTAAATATTGACTAATAATACAATTATTGGCCTGCGACATCACTTCGTGTCATGATGCTTTCAAAATGAATTCCAGCCGCTGCAAAAGCATCCACTGCGCCTTCCTCTCTATCGACAATACTGATGACTGCAACCACTTCGCAATCAGTTGCCTGGTGAATCATTTGTACTGCCTTTATCGATGAACCACCAGTTGTTGTAACATCTTCAAGGATAACGATTTTACCGCCTCCAGCGAGCGATGATCCTTCAATCCCAGGTGGATTATTGGTTTTTCTTCCACCCCTTCCTTTCGCCTCCTTTCTTACCATGAAACCTCGTCTTGGACAATCTGCATCAGAGGAGGTAATGACAATTGCAGTTAGTGGTACGGCACCCAGTTCCAATCCACCTACGAAATCAGCACCGATTTCATCAATTCTAGCATTGAATAATTCTCCAAGTAAATGTGAACATTCTGGGTGCATCATCACCGGCTTTGTATCAAAAAACCACCTAGAGGTTCGACCACTGGCAAGCGTGAAAGCATCATCACTTCCACCATCAAGGAAGGCTAGTTCGCGAATATATTCGACCAGTTTACCCCAACTAGGGTGGTCCCTTAGCGCTGAATGGACCGTCATCAACCAATCCTCTCATCCGATGAACATGAAGTTTGCTTTAGTATCTGTATAATGAAATTGATATTATTGAACCGACTTTATCATAAAGGGTCGGCCATTAGTGTGCTTGGATTGCTATGGGTGATGTTGGGGTAAATACAAAGTTAAGAGGGCATAATCCTCTTCTTGGTATTGATATCGAACGTTTGGAACACGAAATGGAATCATACCAAAACTGGCTTGATGAAAGGGCTGATGAAGCATATATCATCGCCGAATCTGCAAGGTCTTTGGGAATGGACCATCGCGATTTCGTCGAAATCCCTAGGGCGGCAGACCTTGCTGGGAGAACTGAAAAGTTACTTGTTGAACACTTGGATGGTTACGAAGTTGCTGACGATATCAGAGAATTGCTTGCTATTCATGACAGAGAGACTACTTCTATCATGATGGCGCAATCTGTTGCGAGAGGATTTAGGGCTAAAGGGCACGACCTACAAACTGCAATCGATGTGGGGTTGCGAGTCGGTTTAGCAATTCTTACCGAGGCTGTTTTAGTCGCCCCTCTCGAGGGTATTTCCGAGGTTAGATTATTGAATAATCTCGACGGCTCACAATTCGTATCCGTTCATTTTGCTGGCCCAATCCGTGCAGCAGGTGGTACCGCACAAGCACTTGCTGTGCTAATTGCAGATATGATCAGGCGCGAATTAAATGTTGGCCATTATATCCCAACCCAACCGGAGGTAGAACGTGTAAAGGAGGAATTCGGATTATACAGAGGGAACCTGCAATACCGCCCTACACCCAATGAAATTGAAGAGATTGTCAAAGCATGTCCGATAATGATTAATGGTGAATCAACTGAAAGCATTGAATGTGCGGGTTATGGTCGTGTTAGAAATATAGATGAAGCACGAATTCGCGGTGGTGTTCTTCTTGTTATTGGGGAAGGAATGTGTCTGAAGGCTCCGAAAATACAGAAGCATACCGAAAGAATGAAAATTCCAGGCTGGGAATTTATTTCTAAATTTGCTAGTAGGGGCAAAGACGATGATGGCGCTAACTCTGCTAACAAATTCAAATCAAGAAAGGTTGCTCCAATTACGAAATTCATGAAAGATATTATTGCTGGAAGGCCAGTATTTGGTGCCCCATTACAACCGGGTGGATTCCGCCTTAGATATGGCAGGGCAAGACCATCTGGTCTCGCGGCTGCATCGGTTAACACCGCGTGTATGTTAGCGATGGATGATTTCATCACCATTGGAACTCAGATGAAGATTGAACGGCCAGGCAAAGCATGTGCGATAACGCCATCAGATGATACTGACGGCCCGTGGATTGTCTTACAAGATGGCCGGTTTTTACGAGTTGATGATGCAAAATCCTACCGAGCGATTAGTGATAAAGTTTCGATGGTTTGGGATAATGGTGAATTGGTTCTTGGATATGGCGAATTTATGGAAAACAACAATAATTTGGTTCCAGCAGGATATTGTGTAGATTGGTGGGCAAGTGATTTACTTGAAGAATTGTCTACTCAAAAAGCAATTGATGAATTCATTAAATTATCCAATTTAAACGAATCCAAATTACCTGTCGGAATACCGGGAATACATCCAGAGGATAGTGAAGATGAAAACGCTCAATTTCATATTCGCAGGAATTGGCATAGTGCATTAACAAAGATGCAACTTAACTGGGAAGAAACAAGAGATGTCGCTCTACGCTTCAAAACATCATTACCGCCTCCACATAATCCTTGGTTCCTAGATCTCCCACTCGAATGGGTTCCATCATTGATCAAGATGATTGATGAATCTATTATCGAGCCATTCGGAACTACAAATGGCAGTGCAGTAGAACCTGAAGAATCATTGAATGCAATGCCATTACCAGAATCAAGACAACTTCGAATCGTTGGTGGCGTTAAAGGATGGGACGCTAAAGCAATGGATATTTTACAACCCGAATTATTGCCGGATTTCGCATCCGTATCAATACCTGGGCCTATTGTAACACTAGAAAAGCCAATATTCGCTAAGGAGATGCCCGAAGGATGGGCATACATCCAGCACGGTTTTGCTAAAGCGAGTACAATGATTCTAGGTCTGCCGCATCATCACGATGGAGACGACCTCGTAATAACAACCGGTTGGCCAGCAATGTTGGAAGGATTTGGATTCTCCGGCGAAGGAGATTCTCCTTTACGTATCAAGGATGCACAAACTCGCTTTTTACAACGGATTGCGGAATTAAGAGATGCACATACAGTGCTGGTAAGTGAAAGAGCAAGACAGAAAAAGTTAGCCCAAGAAAAAGCAGTGGTTAGAATCGCAGCTGAAACTGATGCAAGGCAACGAGGTCTCGGCATTACGGAAACAGATAATGTCGGAATTGCGGCTTCTGACAAAGTGATTGACAATGGACCAGATGATCCAGAAGGATACCTAACATCACAAATCCACGAAGATGACCATGCAGTTGATGGAATATTGATTGAGATTAGAAAAATTTCTGACTTGAGATGGGAGCACAGCGCACCCATTAGAATTGGTTGTAGAATGGGTCGGCCAGAGAAAGCAGCACCACGTGTAATGAATCCACGAACTCATACTTTATTCCCAATTGAATTATACGGCGGCAATCAAAGATTGTTAGCAAATGCAATGGAAAAGAATACGATAAACGTACAAATGGGTAAACGAATTTGCACAAAATGTGAAAAAATATCTCCGATGGTAATCTGTCATCATCGAATCCTCAACCAAGATGGGCAAGAAGAGGCGGGATTGACTTGTGGTGGAAGAACTCTAATGAAACCCGAAGATGGAAAAAAGAAGCGTAGACGTGGAGAGTTACAAAATGTCAATCTTACAACATTGATTGAAGATGCGAGGGTGAAATTGGGCTTGGATAGAATTCCTCTCCAAATAAAATGCATGAAAAAAATTGCCAGCAGAGATCAAACACCTGAGGCGATTGAAAAAGGCATTTTACGTGCTAAATATGATTTACCAGTTTTCCGTGATGGCACCATTAGGTACGATATGTCGGATGTACCGATTACACATTTCACACCTAGGGAAATCGGAGTGCCATGGAGAACTTTGAAAGAACTAGGGTATAATCACGATTGCCACGGCAAGGAACTATCTGATGATGAACAGATGTTAGAGATTTTTCCACAGGATTTCATCGTTGCTAAAAGTGGTGGTGATTTCTTCGTCAAGGCTGCAAAATTCATCGACGAAGTACTTGTCCGCCATTACAAAATGGAACCGTTTTACAATGTAGATACTCCTGCTGATTTAGTAGGTCACTTGATTTGTGCCTTAGCCCCTCACACATCCGGTGGAGTATTGTCAAGAATTATTGGTTGGACTGATTGTTCAGGAGGATATGCACATCCACTTTTCCATGCTTCAAAGCGAAGAAATTGTGATGGAGATGAAGATGCAATAATGCTATTGATGGATGGTTTACTCAATTTTAGTAGAGAAATACTTCCAGCAAACCGTGGTGGTCTAATGGATGCACCTTTGGTTCTAACCACTCGATTAAATCCTACTGAAGTAGACAAAGAGGCCTTGAATGTTGATACAGGTTGGTTCTATGAACGTGATTTCTATGAAGCAACATTGAACCAACCCCATCCTAAGACTATCGCTGATAGAGTTGACTTTGTTGAAAGAAGGTTGGGCTCAGTAGCCGCGGTAAGAGGCTATGGCTATACACATGGATGCCATTCAATGGATGAAGGGCCAGCCCTTTGTGCATACAAAACTCTAGACACTATGATCGACAAAATGAATGGTCAACTAGACCTTGGTCATAAATTGAGAGCAGTCAATGTTAGAACAGTTGCCTCAAGTGTAATACGTTCTCACTTTTTACCAGATTTAAGAGGTAATATGAATGCGTTCGCAAGACAAAAAGTACGCTGTTTAAAGTGCGCACATTCATACAGAAGGTTGCCAGTTGCCGGTAAGTGTATTCAATTAAAGAAGGCAACAGGAAGAGGGTTATCGGCAGTAGGTGTAATGAAATCGGAAGATGACCAATGTGGTGGAAAATTAGCCCTTACAGTTTCAGAAGGTGCTGTTAGGAAATACATTGAGGTCACAAAGCACGTTATTGCAACTTATGGCGTTGATAACTATACTAAGCAAAATGTTGAATGGTTATCAGATAGTACAGATTCATTATTCAAGAACGACCGCGCTAAACAGATGTCATTAGCCGATTTCCTATGAGTTTCAATCGATTGTTGGCGAGCGCCACGGGTCATCATCATCGTGGAATTGATCATTTTCTGGCATACCATCGTCGTTAGTTTTGAATGGATTTTTCTTTGATTTAGGAGTTTGTGGATCTTGTTTTGGAATTATTTTAGCGACATTCTTCTTTACAATAGGTTCTAGGAATGCCAAAATTATTAATCCTAGTGAAAGTAATAAATGCCCTTCTAAACGCAGGTTCTCAAACGGCTTGATGTACAGATTTTGTTCGGTTAGAAGTCCTTCATCCATAGTGCTATTGATGATATATGTGCCTGGACTTAATTCCCCCTCCCAACCCTGTACTTGGTCAATTGAACCTTGCCAATTTGCGATTAATTGCCCCTTCTCATCTGTTATTTTCCAAGAAGCATTATCCAAATCAGAACTTACTTTAAAAAATTGGACAGAAAATGTGACGCTGATTTCTTTATCCGAACCAAATACACTGGATATCTCAATAGTTCTATCCTCTGTTGAATGTTGTTGGTCGTTAATCTCGTGTTTAGCCTCGCCACCAGCAACACCATACCAAGCACCGTTGATGATCGCTAATGCAACAACCCATAGCAACGGATTGAAATTCCTCACTTTGGCCATAAAATCCCCTGCGAGTATATTGTTTTTCAAAATGATGTATTGATGATCAATCTATTTGCTGTTCTAAGCCCAACATTTGAACAACGGCAGCCATCCATTGTAATTTTTCTAATTTCAGACTCTCTTGAGTTCTACCCGACCATTGTCCAACTCGGGATAGGGTGTAGCCGACCAAGTAAATATCCTCAAAATTTACTCCTAAAGAGTGCGCCATACATAAGGCTCTGTCACCATCAGTAAATCCACCCCAATTGTGCATTCCTTCAAGGTATTGTGGAGTTTGGTGACTTAAAACCAATGCAGGTGGGTTAGAGAAATGAGACCATTTTTCAACACATTCATTCCAAGCCTCCATGTTATCTCCATGTGCATGTGCAATAATTGTAGCACCACTTTTTGCTGCTAGTTCTAAATGCACTGTTCCATCGAAATCACTTACGATACAAGCTAGATTAGCCTGTGCTGGTAAAGCGCCTACCGCTCCATCAGCAGCAATGAAAACCACTCCATCACCGACCATCTCTTCGAGTTGTTGAGGTTCCACTGCCGCACCTACAAAAACCACCGCAGTTGCCTTTAGTAATTTGAGTTGTAAATCACCTAGTGCTTGATTTCTCTCATCGAAATTCCACTTGCTAAGTCCAAAAGGTTCATTCTCATCGAATGCTAACTTCATCGATTTAGCGCTATCAATATCCGCTTGTAAACTCCAGCCAAAATGGGTGCGCACTTCGTCTTGTATCGCAATGAGAGGGTTGACTTCAGTATCGCCCATGCCGCGGTGAATAGGCATCCCTTCAAGAATACATCTTTCTGATTGAAGTTCATATGCTGTCACCCCTCATGGAGTATTATGCCAGTACCGACCTCCCATCCGAAAATCTCGGACGAGGTTACCTTTGCACGGTATCCATTTTTGCCTCAGGCGGCGGGATGGATTAGGAAAATGGCCATTGATAACGAAATTGATTTGGATGAACTACTCGATGGCGTATGGATGGAAAAGGCAAGACAAAGAGCAAGAATTAGATTAGTTGATTCAATTAATTCTAAGGAGGGTGTAGAGGTTATCGGTGGTGACATATATACTGAGGAAGGAAGAATCATAGAAGCATTTTCATTTTATTATGCAAGATTAGTAGTTTGTGCTAGTGAGGATGAAAGACTGATTGCGCGCTGGGCACAGGCTGAAGCTGCGCGTGCTGAACAATTACTAATCAAAGATAAAGCGTCATTAGACATTATTGCGCGAACATATATTTCACAAATTAAGTCGCAGGACCAGCACGGTCTAAACAACCCCCTGATGGTCAATGATGGTGGAGGAATTAGAGAAATGCGCCAATCATCATCTGGCCCATTATGGAAGATTGGACTTTCAGATTTTATAGAAATATGCCCCAATATAACCGGTCCAAGATGGAGATTGCCCAATAATGATATCAGCAATGGATGGATTACTCTTTTTGAAGAGGCACAATACGGTTCTTCTGCTAAACTTGCACGATTGCTGAGGGAGAGAATTAAGCGAGGAGTTGAGGCTGAGGCTTTGGGAAAGATGCAAGATGTTACAACTGATTTAGCGATTAGATTGGCAGAACCGGTTGGAATGTTGCGAAACCTAATGTCTAGCAAAACGAGTGAGGCGATTGCATTGGTTGGTGCGGAAGAAAGTGAGTGGCCACCTTGCATGAGAAAACTTGTTTCAGATTTGTCTAGTGGTGTAAATGTTAACCACTTCGGCAGATTATTTCTTGCATCCATCTCTGCCACAATCGGATTACCTACCGAGTCTACTGTCAATTTCTTCCGCGGTGCACCAGATTTCAGTGAAAGCACGACCAACTATCAGGTTTCACATGTCTACGAACATGCATACACTCCGGCTGGATGTGGTAAATTGAAAGTAAATCACAATTGTCCTGTGTTGCCTGGTGATGACAGGTTATGCGACCAACCATGGTTAGACCACCCTCTCAAATATATCAGAGCGACTCAACGAAGAAATGCCAAAAATAAGGTAGTTGTAATTGCAAGTGGAATACCTCAAAAGAATTTAGAAGATGATAAGCCATTACCCAATGAAGATTCAAAAGGGGATGAAAAGGCTGATTGATTGTTTGTTTTTTTGGCAAAAAGGGCTTCGTCAACATAAGCATTCGCGCGAAGGTTTTGAATTGGAGGAGCAGATAGGTTGTATCAGCCACAGGTGAATAGCCATGACCCGAATTCTTGTATTGACAGTTGACCGAGACAATGATCTCGGAAATAAAACGTCGATTCGCGGGCCAGTTATTGGCCGTCGACAGGTTCTTACTGCTGCTTTGAAGTTGGGGATTGCTGACCCTGAAGAAAGCGATACCAATGCAATTCTTGGTGCTTTGAGACAGCACGATGCTCTAAAGGAATCTAATTCTGAAGAGGATGAAGTTGAAGTGGCAATATTAACCGGTGATGAGAAAGTTGGAATGCGCTCAGATAGAGCGATTGCAGCCCAATTAGAGGAAGTAGTCGCAGCATTCCAACCCGATGAGGCAATCCTAGTTACCGATGGTGCTGAAGATGAATCAGTTCTTCCAATCATTCAATCACAAGTGAGAATAAATCATGTTGAAAAGATAATAGTCAAGCAATCTAAAGGAATTGAAGGGACTTATTACTACATTGTCAAGGCACTTGAAGATCCTAAATGGAGAGGTAAAATTATGATTCCATTCGGCTTAGTATTGGCGATTATCGGTATCGGAATAATGCTTCCGAATCAAATCGGTGGTTTTGTTATCGGTGCCTTACCACTGGCCATTGGATTGTATATTTTCAGCAAGGGTGCAGGAATTGAATCAACTGTAAATCGTGTAATTCAAGAGATGAGAGAAAATGCTGATGCGGCAATGCTATCAACTCTACTTTGGTTTTCAACCCTATTCAGTGCCATATTTGCTGTAGCAGAAGGATGGCGCCAATATAGTGAGGGAATGGCTCAAGCGACTATTAATTCAGTACTTTGGCTTGAAGTAATTCACGCATCACTGGCCTGGATTATCGTAGCATTCTTAACTTCTATTGCAGGATTCATGCTGCTGAGACTGAAGAGAGGTTCTTTCTCAGGACGATTGGTCGTTCTCAGTATGTTTGCCATGGTTGTTTATTCATTCGTCGATGTAGGTTTGACGATATCCATAGATGTCTTAGGGGATTCAAATACAGCAGGTTATGAATTAGGATTCTACAACATAATAAATGACTTATCAACACCGATAATGTGGATTGGATTATTATGGGTTTCAATGACTATAGTTAGGGCATTAAAGTCCAAACAGGCTCTATCTGACCGTTATTGGGGAATTTGAACAGTTATTGCTCTAATCAAATGATGAACTTAGGCATATGTCTTGCCATAGTATGGTGCCCTACTACACCAATTAATGTTCCATCATCATCTAC
>DAJY01000018.1 GCA_002499015.1 Euryarchaeota archaeon UBA242 | reverse complement strand
AATAGAGCAGATGTCCAAATCCCAATTCCACTTGGCAAAGGTTTCGAAAAAATGTGCGATGATTTCTCCGAGGTTTTGCTGATTTTGTTGTTTTAGTAAGCTCTTTGGATTTGGATGAATTGTGACATCATAATCATCGCCTTCAACATATTGAATATTTCTTTTTTTACCGGTTTGAACATTTGCTACCAATGGTGGAGAGGACATTTGCATTGATTGGATACACAATATGGACCATGAATATGAAGATAATGTCCCGGAAGGAGCATCACTAACATCTCTACACATTGCCCAATGTTTAATCGCCAATATTGCCTGAGATACTCTAGAGTCTTGCATTGAATATGTTTTGAGTAATTGTGTATTTTGCAGTGCTAGTGTGTTGTTGACTGAGATATCAAGCGATATACCTGTTTTTCCATCTCTGCATTTTACAATAGGGACCTTAGCGTGAGGTATTACTATAATGTCAACAAAATCGTGTAATCTTAGAAGTTTGCCAATCTTGTTGAAAACTTTGTGAGGGACTTTCCCTGGTATTTGTAAGCACAAATCTATGTCGCCTTGGGCCAGTGACAGTCCTGTTACAGATGAACCGAATTTATCTAATTTACTTCCAGGAAATCGATATTCCAATATTTGTTTCAAAAAGACGAATAACTTTTCTCGACTTCTATCTCTTTTACTGAGTTCAAGTTGCTTACGCAGCATTTCATTTACATCGTTATTCAGTGTGGCGAGAGCATCTGGTGGGATTTCAGTAACTGTAGGGAATTCTAATTGGCCAATCAATGAATTATGCAGATTAGGCCAGCGTTTTTGCTGCTCTTCTGTGAAATAAGTGATTGGACACACCTCGTTCATATCAAGCACCTTCCTTGTGATCGTCTTGCGAAGTTTTATCCTTATTCATTTTGGATAATGCTGGTGTTGAATATTCTCCTTGACTAACTCTTTTCGCATTAACTAACAGTCTATCAAAGCCCTTATCGATTAATTGTTGCCAATGTTCTATTCCCCTTTCACTGGAATCAAGGGCCTGGCTTAGCAGTGCAGTTCGTGAATTAGCTCTTCTCCTCATCGCTTCATTTTCAAGATAAGTATTATTGAAATGCTCTTTTTCATTCTTTAGTGGCAATGATTCTGCGTGGGCATCTTTTGATAACGCAATAGAATCCAATATCTCCTTATGTTGCGACTTTATCGATTCCATATCGCTATCAGAATTACTTTCACTAGAGATTTTGTCAAATTGTTCTATTGCTAAATCATTCATTTGCTCTAAAATGATTGTTTGTTGGTGGTGATTTTCATTTGCTTCTTTATAGTGCTGTAATAATTCATCGAATCCGATATCTTTGTCCTCTGAATCAGCATTTTGAAAATCACTTTTCAATTTGGCAAATCTTAGGCTTGCTTGATTTTGTGAGTGAAGGCATTTCTTAGTTATTTCATTTATCTTTTTATCAAATTCATCGCGCTTTTCTTTAGCGAAGTTGGTCAAAGGGACAGCGAAATCTAACTCTTCTTGACGGGCATCTAACTGCTCTGGAATAACCTCTGCTAATCGTTCTCGCCGATGCAAAATGGCACGTGCCAACAAATCGGGAGTGATTTTTAGCAACTCGTCAGGTGTCATACATTCTCGGGCGACCTTTCAACATAGAATAAACATAGCCCTCGCCCATCTTTTGGCGTGAAGGTGAAGAACCCCATACGCATAGGTGGTAATATGGGGGAGAGTATGTCATCATCAAACATAGTAACAAACTTAGTTTGCGCTCTTCTAATTGCAGTTATATTGGCACCATTGGTTTCTGCATCCGGTGGTGGAGCAGTAATTGATGTAAGTAGTATTTTACTTGGCGAAATGGAAACATTTGAAGATAGTTCTTTAGAAGTCCCATTTACCATCGTTGAGCAGAGCGGATTAGATGCCGAAATAGAAGTCAATGTAGTGATTTCTACATTGGAAGGTACAGAACTTCACAACCAGTCAACAAATTACACCGTATTGGCATTCGGCAGCACATCGGTCAATTACACATTCTCTAATATGCCATATGGATATTCCAATCTTATCGTCACTATGGTGGGTGATCTTGGAACTGAAGATTCAAACAATGTTACAGGATTCAACAGAACAATTCAACGGCTTCGTCCAGCTCAATTATCAATTGAAGGAATAGAACTAATTCCAGTCAATTTTAATGGTACTCCAACTGGTAATGCAACTCTTAGGGATGGTGATTATCTAATCATTAGTGCATCCATGGAAAACCTTGGAGATTTACAGTGGTCAAGCAATGTTACTGCCAATATTAACAGTCAAGAAGTTCTCGAATCACATCTGTCAAACATTACATTTGGAGGCGCCACTACAACAACTACACAATTTTACTCTTCTTCTTCATTTAGCGAAACTAATTCCGATATAAACTCTCACTATACTGTAAACATCTCTATCTTAAATCCACCATCATCACAATCTGAACTATTTCATACTAGCACTTTTGAGGTGGGGCCACCTCCTTTGGCTAGAATTGACATGGAACTAGTTCACCTGAACACAGATGTTACTGCGGGAGGCATAGCACAGTGGAATCTATCTATTGCAAACACAGGAGAGATAGATTATAACGGTACATTAAGTTGTATTTTCAGTGGTGGGGAAATTGAGCATTCACAGCCTTTAGAACTTGCCAATAGCACCAATACGACGATTTCAATCAGTGCTTCTGCGCGTCCAGGAACTCTGACCTGTCAAACTAATGGGCAGAGGGTTTGGGATGATTCAATCAGTTCAGTATCTTCAATATTGTCAATGACAGCCGCAGCCTTTGAAGCAGCAGGGTCATCCACTCCTGCCGTATTAGGTGGGCCTTGGCATAAAGGTGACATGGCAATTTTCTCAATGCTGGTTAGAAATCATGGCGACAGCGATGGTTTGGTACAATTACGTTGTGAAATTAACGGAGTCGTTAGTTTGAGTGAACCGCTAAGTTTGGCAGTAGATGCTGCAGGCGAAGTCTCGGTTTCAATTCAGATGGTCGCTACTGGGCAAACTCAAGTAAATTGGTCACTAGTTTCTTCAAATGGTGAGATAGATATTGGGTTGGAGGGAGTTCTTAATATTCCTGTTTTGGCTCAGCAAAGCCTTGCACCACAGATTAGTACTGTTGAGTGGGATTCGGTTGATGGAATTTCGTTCACATGGCAAATTGATCTCGACAGTGGTGTTGAAAGAGAGATTCAATTAAGATTAGGATATGATTCAGGAGGGTCGGAAATTTATCCATTTGACTCATTGATTACAGTATTTCCTGGATTGACCACTGGACAATATGTAATTGGTCATGTAGATGCGGATAAAGTAGTAATTCGTATCAACTCAATCAATTGGACAATAGGGCCAGGCCCTACTTCTGCAACCAAATCAGTTCCATCGGAGCGACCTGAGTATTCTGTTGAAATGAATCCTCTTAGTTCCCCAAGAGATCCTACCTTTGGCGATGAAACTAGTATTATTATCAAGATTTCAAATAGCGGTTTAGTCGATGGCATTGCTGGACAAATACTTTTAGTCGATGGCAATGGTAATTTATTAATTCAAAGTGAGACAGATATCTTGCTAGCAGGTGAGGAAAAAGAAATTACTTTGACAATTGATTGGCCTTCCGGTTCTGAAGTTACTTTGACCGCTAAATGGAGTATTGACCAGAGCATATTAACTTCAAGCCAATCATATACTTCTGGAGTCATTACTTCTTCTTCTCAATCATACGAGATTCCATTTATTGGGATAATATCTGGTCTCGCGATTGCAGGTGCTGTAATTCTTGTAATGAGACTCAAAAACTCTTCAAGTGAGAGGACATCTTCTAGTTCTAAAACTAAAAATAAAACACTCAAGGCTAAGAAGCCTATTGCTAAGTCAAAAACTTCAGTATCTAGTGCAGATAGAAAAGTGCAAGTTGGTTGCCCTGAATGTGCTAGGCAATTACGAGTTCCAGCATCATATTCTGGTAAAGTTAGATGTCCAGACTGTTCCAGCAGATTCGAGGTTAATTCAAGAGACGAGTCACCTCAAGAAGAGGAAGTCGAAGAAGTTGAAAAACAAGAAAAGAAAGAGGTTTCTTGCCCGGATTGCTCTCAGCCGTTACGAGTTCCATCTGATTACTCCGGCTCGGTACGCTGTCCTGCGTGTAAAGTAGTGTTCAAAGCAAATTCTCAATAAGCAAGGGTTGATGGGTGAGATGGAACTGGGATTAACATGAGTGGCCATTTTCAAGAGTTTGAAGATGAATACTTGGAGACAATGTATGCATTTTATGAAAATGACCCAAAATCATTAGTCAGAACCGGTGACTTAGCAAGTGCTATGAAAGTCTCACCTGCTTCAGCTACTGAAATGGTTCAAAGATTGGCATCAAAAGGGTTTGTAGATTATATTCCATACAAAGGGGCTAGTCTTACTGTATCAGGGCTTGCAATGGGCCAACAAATGAAAAGAAGGCATAGGTTGGCAGAAGTTCTGTTGGATAAGTTGCCATTTTTTGGAAATGTTCACGAAACAGCATGTAGACTGGAGCATGCAATCGATGATGATTTGGAAGTTGCACTAACCTTATTATTAGATCAACCAAATATTGATCCTTCAGGTAAGCAAATCCCTCCTGCAAGAGAAGAACTAGCATCAAAAATCAATCAATTAGCTAGCGGGATGCGGCCAATGAGCGCTCTTCCAGATAATAGTGAAGGAGATATCCGAATGATGGTTTTAAGCGAATCTGCATTGACATCATTGAATAATTTAGGTGTGAAAATCGGAACGCGTGTAAAGAAGCAAAACGGCCGCTGGCAGACATCGGATGGAACTTATCTAGAACTGTCTGAAAGTATCGCAGAAAAAATATTAATACGCTGTTAATTAATTAAATTCGGACAATGATAAAGAGTAACAACCCTTGCCTATTGCTATGGAGGGGGGAGATGAGTCGATACAAATCTCTCCTAAAGAGGGTGTTGCTGACACTAATGGTCTCTTTTCTAAGATAAGGGCTATCTCTCCGATTGGTGAAAAGGCAACAGTCAAAGATTGGGAAGCAATATTTCTTGCAATAGATAGACAAATCATCAGTTTTGGTCTCAGAATAATATTGTTTTTACCCGCTTTTGCAATTTTCACCTATTTCATTGCGTGGGCCTTTTCCAACGGTTCGCCAAAATGGTGGTTAGAAAATATAGAACCGACTATAGGGTTTACCTTTTCAATCACATTAGTTGCTATAACATTCGTAATTCTGTTTGGTTATATTCTGTCCATTATGGTTCATCGACACCGCGTAGGACTCTCTTTACGCGTGTTTAATGACGAAGTAAAAAGTTCAAATGATGCCCATCGGCCAGTTCAATCATTACAAGGATATGATGGGCTTGTTACTAGAATGAAGCGGTCCACTAGTAAAACAAATACCAGTCTACTATTTGCAATGTCCAGTGCTCTATTATTGGTTGTTATTTTCTACATCGGTTCTGAGAATGAATCTGGAATGATCTTCTTATTGGGTTCATTTTCATTAATGCTATTATCGATCGGTCAGCATTTGGCAACACGTTCTCATCAATTTAGCATGGTTGAAAGAACTGGTCTCCTAGATGCATACAACCCAGCGATCCACCCCTCAACAATTAATTCTGTATTCAATGACCTTCTGATGACCTACATGGACCCATTGATGCGAGCGCAATATGTGGATTTCACAAAAAGTATTGAAACAAACATTCATCCAACTGTTGAAGTCGATTTTGCGAGAGAAAAAATACTGATGACATTGTACAGGCACTTCGGTGGTCTAGAACGAAATACAATGATTTCCGAATTATCTGAAGTATTGAATAAGAATGGATTGAAACTAATCGTTTCACACCCAGTTTTTACATTGGAAGTCTGGCTTTTATTGATAGAACATGTGTCAAGAAAATGTCCCGCGTTCTTCCGAATGGTAGACCGTTTAGAGCATGAGATTGAAGTTGGTAATAATCCTGCATTGAAAGACTTAGTATTCGAAGTGGATTTGGAAAATGTAGTTACTGATAGGGCAAATCTATTTACAATAATTCATAATCTTGGAGAAACAGAACGAATAGTTGTATTTAGGGTTCAAACACCTGACTTTCGTCCGAATGATGTAGCCTTGACATACAGATTACAACCTGGTGAAAAGTACTGGTGGTCTGACCGAGCATTGCCAAGTCATGCACAAGGTGATGAAGATACTCTAGGTGTGATGAGTGGTTTGCTACGGGATGGCACAGTAGCATGGCAGTCGTTATTGCCAACTACTACGGGGGAAGCAACAGTCTCTGTTCGCCTTGAACAACCCAGCGGTGAACTATTAGTGGGAAGGCAAATCAATGTTAGAGTCAGATCTGAATTCAGGTCGATGGTGAGGTCTTCAGGTTCTATTGCTGCTAATACACTGGGAATGATTGGATTATTAAGCGCAATAATTCTGGAAATGTACGTCTTATTTGGCCAATAATCTGCTCGAACTGTCTTGGCGCATCATCCATACCCTTGAAATGGTTAATGCTGTGGAAGAGTCATGCGCGGAATGAAAGAGGAAGCGGAGGAGAAGCCGGATGCGGCCCTTCACGAAGAACTTCAATCAATGGAAGCGAAAGTTCGCAAGTTGCGCGAAACCCGTAATTCATTCAGTGATTCCGCTAAGCAGAGTGCTGATAAGCGCAATGCAATCCAAGGACAATTCAAGGAACACAGAGATAAATCTGCTCTGGTCCTTTCCGAAGTAAAGGTTATTCGCGCTGAAATTAAATTGTTCAAAGAAAAGAGAAATGCAATGCAAGACCAAATCCGTCAACTCATCTCTCAAGTCAAGGGTCGACGTGGAGAAAAGAACGAGAAGCGTTCTGTTACCGCCGAGTTTATGCAGCTAAAGCAAGAGATTGATAATTTAGAGACCACCTTTGAAACATCAAGTGTTGGTCCTAAGAAAGAGAGGGAAATGATGGCTAATCTCAAATTGAAACATCGCCGTCTTGCAGAGTTAGAGCCAGATGTGGCACAATTTGATATGGTTAGTATTGATTTGTCCGATTTGGATGGCTCAATTAAAATTCTAAAGTCGGAAGCAGACGATGCACATAAAGCAATGATAGAAGCAGTTGTGAGGGTAACTGAAAAATCAAAAGAATTGGATGAAGTTTTCGCACACCGAGATTTCCTCAAAGCAGAAGGCGACAGATTTCATGAAGAATACCTTGATTTTAGAAAGAAGGCAGATGAAATACATGAAAAGACTGTTGAATTAATGAAGGATGTTGACAAAGCACGTGACCAGTTACATATGGCTAAGAAAGAGAGAGAATCTTGGATTATAGATCATAATCAATCTGTCAAAAACGAAATGTCAACTGGTGCTAGTTCAGCAGATGTTGCTGACGGTTTAGTAAGTAATTTACTCTCATCGGGTGTATTGAGCATTGGAGGAACAAGTAGTGACGATAGTGAGATTTCATCCCGTCCTGCAGCAGCCAAGTCCTCCAAAAAGGCAGGAATGCGCCGAATAAATATGCAGAACCGTCGTCGCTGAGGTGAAATTATGTACGGGGTCATAATGGCCGGTGGTCAAGGTTCAAGATTACGTCCTTTGACTTTAACTCGTCCAAAGCCTATGGTTGAAGTCCTAGGGCGCCCTGTTATTGATTTCGTTAAAGATGCGATGGTAGAAGCCGGTATTGATGATTTAATTGTCACAACTGGATATAGAGGGGAACAATTGCAAAAGCACGTCTCTGCTTGGCCACTTCAATCAATGAAAACTCATTCTAGAGAGATTACAGCGCGAATTAATCAAGAGGATTCTCCAATGGGGACCGCAGGAAGTGTTCGGCTTCTGAGTGATTTGTTAACAGAAACATTTGTTGTTGGCTCGGGTGATTCAGTTGCGTCATTTGACATATCCGATTTATTAGCAGCTCACAAGCAAAGCGGTGCAAAGGTTACAATGGCACTTTGGGAAGTTGAAAATCCAAGTGATTTCGGTATAGTGGGATTGTCAGCAGCGCATAATGGTGAATTAGATGGAGATTTACGCGAGGGTTATATTAGTAGATTTAAAGAAAAGCCAAGTCCTGAAGAAGCGTTTAGTAATGTGATAAATGCAGGATTATACATCATAGAGCCTGAGGTTTTGGCATTGGTGCCTTTGGGTGAGAAGTTTGATTTTAGTAAACAATTATTTCCAATGGTACTAGAAATGAATTGGCCAATGTATGCTAAGACAATCGATGGTGTTTGGTTTGATGTCGGCAATCCTATGGAATTACTAAACGCTCAATCAACTTTAGTAAAAAGAATGAAAGAATTACCATTCCCTATGCCAAATGGAATAGTTCTTCCAGGTAATGGGTTTTGTATGGATGATGCGGTAATACTGGGTGATGTTGTTAGTAGTGTAATCTCCTCCAATTGTCTTGTTGAAGAGAATGTAAAAATTTCTAATTCATTGCTGATGTCTGGATGTAAAGTTAGTTCAGATTCAACTATTTCTAATTCTGTCCTTGGCCAAAATGTAGTAATCGGAAATGGGGCTATATTGGACAATGTCGTAATAGGCGATAATACCGTAATTGCTGCAAAAATGAATATTAGTGATCAAAGAATTCCATAAGGGGTGAATTGTTTACGAATAATGTCGCCGTATTGCTCATATACCGTTGCACTTCGGGCCCAATTATGAATCGTATTCCAAATGACGTCCAAGCGGTCGAAAGAACCTATGAAAGAACTTGGGAAGAGATAGAACAAATGCTAACCCGTGCTGAAGTAAAACGTAGGCAATGGAAGGAGTGGTTTGAGGGTTGTAAGTCTTCAGGCGATAGAGAAGGAATGAAGGAAGCTGCAAGAAACCATAAAGCATTAGAAGGAGTAATAAAAACATTACGCTGGACATTAGGTGAAGTTGGAGTTAGTGACCCGTTGGGTTAATTATTCTATAGAACGGGGTTGTTAGATTAACTGTGCTTAATTTCCACGTTGGTCGTAGCGAATTTCTAGAGTTTCAAGTTCATCGCCTTTCATTGCAGCTCCAGCCATCATAGCCATCGCTTGAGTTACTTTTTCTGCATCATCATAATGTGCAGTAGCGAGAACAATAGCCTCAGCCATTGTTTTCGGGTCTTCAGATTTGAAAATACCAGAGCCGACGAATATTCCATCCATACCAAGGCGCATCATATGTGATGCATCTGCAGGTGTTGCAATGCCGCCTGCAGAGAATGTGACTACAGGTAGTCGGCCCATTGTTCTAACTTCTTCAAGAATTTCTGTGACTTCGAAGTGCATTTTTTCGTCTATTGCTCCAAAAGGTGTGTGTTGATAATTTCCTGGTAATTTTGATTGGTTTGCCAATACTCGATATCTATCGATTATAATTTCTGCTGTTTGTTCAATTCCAGAGTCATCAAGTGATTGTAATTGTTTAATCTCCTGATCAATCAATCGAGCATGAGTGACAGCAGCGACTACATTTCCAGTTCCTGCTTCTCCTTTGGTGCGTATCATTGCAGCACCTTCCCATATACGACGAACAGCCTCTCCTAATTCCGTTGCTCCACATACGAATGGAATATCGTAATCTTTCTTAGAAATATGGAAAAACGGATCTGCTGGAGTCAATACTTCGCTTTCATCAATCATGTCTACGCCCATTGATTCAAGAATTCTTGCCTCACCTTCATGGCCTATTCTTGCTTTTGCCATTACTGGTATAGTTGTACAATCGAGAATCCCTTGTATCATATCGGGATGGCTCATTCTTGCAACCCCCCCATCTCTACGGATGTCGGCTGGAACTCTTTCTAGTGCCATTACAGCAACAGCCCCAGAATCTTCAGCGATTGCAGCTTGGTCAGGATTGACGACATCCATGATGACGCCACCTTGTTGCATACGTGCAAATCCACGCTTTAGTAAGTCGCTACCGCGCCTGAACTTTGAGAAGTCGGTTTCCTTAGCCATTGCAATCAACCAGTCCAAATTAATTTACTTCAAGAACATTGCCAATTCCACTACAAGAAGAGAGGATGCTAATTTCAGTCTGCAAGAACAGGAGAATCGCCTTCCGCGATTTCAGCGCCAACAGACTCTACTGCATTCCGTTCTAACCATTCTTCTTCGCCTTCTGGAATATCTGTATCTGTGAAAATCGCATCAACTGGGCATTCCGGAATACATGCACCACAATCGATACATTCATCCGGGTCAATAACTAGGTATCTATCGACTTCTCTAAATGCTTCTACTGGGCAAACAGCAACGCATTCTTGGTACTTGTGGTCAACGCAGGCGCTTGTTACAACATGTGTCATGGGTATTCCTCAAACCTGCTGAGAGGGTAGCCATACATGAACCGTTTGGATGGACGATCTCAACATTTACATCATAAATAACTGGCAAAGTAACTCAATTCGATGATTCAATTGCTTTTTGAATTGTAATTTGCGCTTCAACTAAGGGGTCCTGTCCAGGATATACTTGAATTTTGGTTTGCCCTTTGACGGTTGCTTGCCCTCCTGGTTGCGATAATGTCAAAACTCCACTAATCAAATCATTTTGATCTAATCGGAAGTGAATGACATTAGTTTCATCCAATCGAGTATCTAATTCGGATAAAATTATTTTGAGATTTTCCTTTCCAATATTGGATAGAGCCATTTGTGCAGGTCCGGAGCGAGTTAATCTCGCCGAAATCACGTGGATGGGAGAACCGTGGTAAGAGTTGGTCTGTTCAATCTCCACGGCCTCTTCATCACCGATGAGAGTGGCTAATGCTTCAGCTAGCACCATCTCATCTTCTAAGCCGCTGGCAGTTGCTCTCCATGTGAGTTGATGAACTGCCATGGATGGGGGTAAGGCGAGAAGGATTTGATACTAACCTCCAAACAAGCGGCCAATGATTCATTTTCACAATCCAATATAGAGGGGGCTGTTCATATAGGGGGGGTTAGACGGCAGAATGCAAGTGGGGTAGCCCCCGCAAGACAACACTGAGAGTGAATTCAATGGCAAAAAAAGTAACAGCAAGAGCACGTGCATCAGCACGTAAGCAACGTGATAAGTGGAAGATGAAGCGCTGGTACACTATTCGTGCACCTCGTCATCCATGGGACTTTAAGCAAATTGGAGAAACAATCGGTGAGTCTGACGACCACATTATGGGCCGTATTTATGAGATGACATTGCAAGAATTCAATGGCGACTTTACTAAAATGCATATTATTCTCCGATTCAGAGTTACTGAAGTAGTTGGGAGAGACGCATTGACCACATTCATCGGTCATCATCACCAAACAGATCACATACGCCGTCAAATTCGCCGCTACCGTGGCAAGGTTGACGATGTAGTTGATGTAGTCTCTACTGACGGTTACCTGGTTCGTTTGAAGCCTTTGATTATTACTCAAAAGCGTGTTCAAACTTCAGTAAAGCAAGCAATGCGTTCAAAAGCAGCAGAAGTTATTCGTGCATATGCATCTAAGAATACTTTCTCCAAAATCCAAGAATCAATTCTTGGCGGCGAATTAGAAGGAGAAATCCTCAACGCAGTTAAGCCAATTTACCCAGTTAAGTCAGTGGCAATTCACAAGAGCCAACTTCTACAAGAAGGTGTTATCAGCGATAAAGGACCGACTTTAGACGATATCCATGCAGGCGAATCTCGCCAAGATGCTGAATTAAAGGCCAAGAAGGCTGCAGCAATAGCGGCAGCAATGGATGGAGAAGAAGAGGAAGAAGAAGTTGCAGACGCACCATCTATTCTAGATGCAGTTGAAGCAATTGAACCTGAATCTGAGAAAGTTCCTGCTAAAGAAGCACCAGCTGAAGAGGAAGTTGCTGAAAAAGCACCTGCTAAGGCGAAAGCTGCTAAGAAAGCACCTGCTAAAAAGGACGCTCCAAGCGTTGACCATAGTTCAATGTCAGTTGCAGAACTGAAGGAACTGTTGAAGGCTGCAGGAAAACCTGTCTCTGGAAAGAAGGCTGATTTGATCGCTCGTCTTAACGAATGATCCTTGAGAACCCGTCTCTTTGAATGCCTGCGAAAGCAAGGTCCATGATGTTGTTGAGCCGTAGGTTTGACAATGTAGGACGATAGGCGAATACTATGCAGAGGTTAGCAGTTATCGGAGGCACCGGCCTAATTGAAATGACATTTGGTCAACAATTAACCGAGGCAGGATTGACTTTAGAGCGCAGAGATGACCTTGTAGTCGATACTAATTGGGGCAGTGTGCCACTAACCTGTTTGAGACTTAGTAGCGGTGATGTCGAGAAAGAATTAATTTTCTTACAACGCCATCACAACCAAGGTAATGCAAGTAAACCCCCACACATGATTGAACATAGGGCAAATATCAGCGCTTTAGTTGACAGTGGTTGTGAAGCTATAATGGCAGTATGTTCAGTTGGAGCCATTTCAGCGGATTTCCCACCAGGAAAAGTTGCGCTTGCTGACCAATATATCGATTTCACAGGTGTTGCAAGTACCTTCCATCATGAAGATGCAACCTTCACATCAGTAACTGAGCCATTCAGTAGTGAATTGAATGATATATTGCTGAATAGTTTGCGCGAAGGACAATCGTTTTCTGATTCTGAAAGATTACTCTACACCTATTGGTTAGCACACGGTCCTCAATTTGAAACACGTGCTGAAGTAAACGCAATTGAGAAACTCGGTGGAGATATGGTTGGAATGACCATGCCGCGTGAAGCGAAATTAGCTAGAGAACTAGAAATTCCTTACGCAGCAGTCTGTATTTCATCAAATTGGGCAGCCGGTAGAGAGCCAGGGAATGACGCAGCGGACCTATCTCATCTCTCAGTCTCGGCAGAGGCCAACAAAAGATTAGCACCAGTGTGGCAGTGTGTCATAGATATGTTGTCGCAAGGTTGATGCCCTGCCCATGATAACATCTGGTCAATGACTGCAGCAAGTGTTGACAAATGGATGAATCATCAAGCTGGTGATGAGTGGGAAGAGATGATGAAGAAGGTCGCAGCCTTCCATCATAAGCATGACTTCGCTAATAAGAATGGACATGATATGGGATATAGGATCGCTCTAACAGTTGAGGAACTTGGAGAATTATCTGCTGCAATTACTAAGGGTAAGCCAATAGAAGAGTGTGCTGAAGAGATGGCAGACATATTGATTTTGTTGATGGGACATTCAATTGCAATGGATATTGATTTAAAATCAGCCTTCGAAAAGAAGTATCAACGGATAATGAAAAGAGAGGCGCTAACTGGTCGTCTTGGAATTAGAGTTACTGAATATAAGGCTGATTAACGGGGTAAGTAAGTTCTTGTTAACCTCAACAAATAAGATGTTGAAAGGTCATTGAATGCTGGTCTTTAGGTCCAGGTGATTGATGGTTTTCTCCGATTAAGTAAAATCCCAGTTCAGATATATCTGGTGCAAAAGTATCAGCCCCCTCAACTTCGGTGTGGATGATTGTTCTATGTATCTCCTTACAATGATGCAAAAATAATGAATAAATTTCTCCACCACCGATAATGATTAATTCTTCATTCTGAGATAATTCTAGAATTTGCTCAAAACTCATTACTTCAACATCTTGACGTGGAGTTCTTGACATCACAATGTTTCTTCGATTCGGTAATCCCCCAGGTGGTAAACTATCCCATGTTTTTCTGCCCATTACCACTGTTTTTCGAATGGTTATGCGTTTGAAGTGTTGTAAATCAGAAGATTGCTTCCAAGGTAAATCTCCATCTTTACCAATAGCCCCATTGGTGTCACATGCGTATATCATTGTCAACATAAATCTCCCTCAAATTGCAATTGGAGCCTTGATATGTTCATGATGCTGATATCCAATTATCTCTATATCATCAAAATTAAATTGATCGATTTGCATTATCTCAGGGTTTAATCTCAACTTAGGCAATTGTAATGGTTTACGGGTAATTTGTAAATTTGCTTGTTCAAGATGATTATTATACAAATGCGCATCTCCCAGAGTATGAACAAATGTTCCTGCTTGGAGGCCGCATACTTGAGCCATCATATGGGTTAGAAGTGCATAGGAGGCGATGTTGAACGGAACTCCTAAAAATACATCAGCGCTTCTTTGATAAAGTTGACAATTTAGTTTACCATTTGCTACATGAAATTGGAAAAGGGCATGGCATGGCATCAAAGCCATTTCTTTTAATTCACCGACATTCCACGCCGATACAATGATTCGACGTGAGTTAGGATTGTTCTTTATCATTTCAACAGCCTCAGTAATCTGATCAATTACTGAGCCATCCTTTGCTTCCCACTGGCGCCATTGTTTACCGTAAACAGGTCCTAAGTCGCCGTTATCATCTGCCCATTCATTCCAAATACGAACTCCATTTTCTTGTAAATATTTGACATTGGTATCTCCCTTTAGAAACCACAGCAATTCATAGACAATAGATTTCAAATGAAGTTTCTTTGTCGTTACCATTGGAAAACCTTCAGATAAATCAAATCTCATCTGGTGACCGAATACAGATTTTGTTCCTGTGCCGGTGCGGTCACCTTTGTCTTCACCCTTATCGAGGATAGTTTGGATGAGGTCTAGGTAGGTCTGCATACTATCACCGTTTCAAAGCCAGCATTGGCAGCACTTGAGTATTACCAATTCAAACATTAGAAATAAGTAGTATTTTTTCTAAGAATATACGGTCCGTAGGTTCAAACGGGCTTTCAATATATTGAGAGATTTGTTGCGCATTACAGGAATTGATAAAAGGTTTAATCTCATTCACAACATAATCCATTGTCCACATCGCACAAACATATTTGGTTCTTGCAACTCTCATTATTGCAGCTAAACCCTCCCATGAATTTCCATTATCAATTTGACCTACTGCATGGAGTAAATCCTTTTTATTTTCTATCGTAAAGGAAAGTTTTATTGATTCTCTTTTACTCATAATTCCCAAATTACGATTAACAATTTGTTGCTCAATGGAGACTTCTTCCATCGTTACAGGAGTGGATTCTTCTGGCCAGCCTGCTTCTCCAAGGAGTAATAAACTGATTAAAGGGTCAATGATGGCTGTCTCTGAATTATTTGATTCTAGGACGCATACATTGCGCCCATTAATTTCCAAAACGAAGTGAAAGTTCCTGAGGAAATATGAATTTCTAATTGTTTGAAAGGGATCTAATCTAATCAATAATTCTCCAACTCGGCAATGGGCTATGGGTCTTTTTGCTTCAGCATCATTTATTTTCCAGAGTGTTGAAGAATTGATTATTTCTTTGAATAAATTGATTCCCTTAATCTCTGCATCAACTTTTTCTTGTGGTAGTTCCTTTGGCAGGTCCAAGATGCCAATCGCAGTG
>DAJY01000024.1:1950-2796 GCA_002499015.1 Euryarchaeota archaeon UBA242 | reverse complement strand
CCTTCTCCGACACAAGAGAGATTACCCTTTGTTAATGCTCGATATCTTGATTCGGAATTAATACCCCATCCACTAATGAATTGGGCATTTATTACATGAGGATTGTTAGAATCTATTGACTTGAGAGCTTTTTTGTTTTCAATCACTTTTCTAGGATTGCCTTGAGGCCTGATAATTCCATTACCAACGCTTTCTATACGATGCAGGCGCAAGGGTAACTTGGCAATTTTTACAGTACTGAGTTTTGTTGCTAATCTCACCAGTGGCCCTTTATTCAAAACAAAATGAGGACCATGTCCAATTGCAAAATCATCAATATGTTGTGAAGTACCTCGGCCACCAATTCTTTTTGCTTTTTCAACGATAACAACATGGTGTCCAGCAGAGGTTGCGGCCAATGCTGCTGAGAGTCCAGCCAAACCTGCTCCTATGACGAGGACTCGCACCATGTTAGGCCGTGCAACTCATCGCCCATCAATGTTTGAGCGATAAGGGATTAATTGAAGTTAAGTCACACATAGCAGTTGTCATGGCAGAGAAGGCGAAACCCCCTCATCACCGTGGCCACCTGTTGTGGACTGCGGAAGAAGGGCCTAGTAGGTTACTTCTCAGCAGTATTGACCGCTGGGTAGGCTCAATTGTTGCTGATGATGGGATAGAAATGCCAGCTTTTGGAAGAGGTGATGAGGTAGAAGCAACTCTCTTTGCTAGAGCAGATGGGATTATTGTTGGCACTTGTGCTGTTGACCACATGCTGCAAATTTGGGCTCCGTCACTGAAAATCTCATGGCGAGCAACTGATGGAAAACAAGTATCCGATGGTGATGAAATCGCTACTCTCAGTGG
>DAJY01000024.1:435-1760 GCA_002499015.1 Euryarchaeota archaeon UBA242 | reverse complement strand
TACTTATCTGGAATTGCTTCTGAGGCCAAGAAATGGTCATCTATAGCACCAAATCAAATCGCTTGTACTAGGAAAACTGTGTGGGGATTATTGGATAAATGGGCAGTTCATATGGGCGGCGGGCTAACACACCGCCTCAATCGTAACGATGCTACAATGATCAAGGAAAATGACCTAGCAACTATGTTGAAAGATATCGATGGCCATGCTAATAGAATCACTTCATATCTGCAATCTGTTGATATTGAACAGTGTGGTGCTTTCCTAGAAGTAGAGGTTAGAGAAGAAAAAGAAGCGATGATGGCGGCGATGATTTGGGCATCTCGCCGTTCTTCAGAAAATTTATCTAAATTAGTAATTATGTTGGATAATTTTAATCCTGAACGATGTAAAGCAGTTGCTGATGAAATGACTGAGTTAGCAATACGCAAACACGTTATTCTTGAAGCGAGTGGTGGAATTACATTCACCGAAATCAATGATTGGAAGGAATGTGGATTAGATATTCTTTCTACTAGTACAATAAATCGCGGTGTTGCACCACTTGATGTTTCAATGTTGGTCAACAGTTCTTGAGGGGGCGTTGTAATGTCTGATTTTGCTGCTGATAAAAGCCATCCTCGCTATCAATCATTACTGATGCGTCATCGTTTAGAAATGGCTGCCAAAGCAGGAATGCTTGCTGATAGCGCGTTGATTGCCCATGGAAGGGGTGAAGCATTCGATTATCTCCTGGGCGAGGCTACAATCGCGAGTGCACAAGATGCTACAATGGAGGCTTTAGCACATTTACAAAATGCTGACTCTGCAGTGATCAGTTTGAATGGAAATGCTATTGCTCTTGCTGGAAAGGAATTAATGCAATTAGCAAGTTTACTCAAAATACCTGTTGAAGTCAATATTTTTTATCGCACCCCGGAAAGGATGAAGGCTTTACTAAATCATCTTTATGAAATAAGAGATACTAATCAATTGGATGTTGAAATATTAGGTGAAAACCCAGATGCCAAAATACCTGGACTGGAAGGTCCAAGAGCAAAATGTTGTGAAAATGGAATTTACAATAGTGATGTGATTTTGGTTCCCCTTGAAGATGGAGACCGCTGCGAAGCACTTGTCGCAATGGGTAAAGTAGTTCTCGTTATAGATTTGAATCCATTATCACGCTCAGCAAAGATGGGGAGTGTTACAATCGTTGACGAATTATCAAGAGTTGCCGATAATCTATTGCATGGTGCTATGCAGAAAATCCTTAGAAAACCGCGTAGTGATTATGATAATAACAATATTCTTCAGTCTGCAATAGACCACATTACTTCCAGTTT
>DAJY01000024.1:0-230 GCA_002499015.1 Euryarchaeota archaeon UBA242 | reverse complement strand
TTCTTGCCATCTTTGAGATGGTCGGCTACACTGTCATCGATTAGTTTTCCAATCTGAATCATTTGATCGTTGGATTTTTTACGACCTAACCAATCCATCATCATTTGAATTGAATTAATTGAAGCGATCGGATTGACCTTGTTCTGTCCTGCGTGCTTTGGTGCAGAGCCGTGAACTGGTTCGAAGAATGCTTGATTATCACCAATATTACCGGAAGCTGCCATCCCCAT
>DAJY01000023.1 GCA_002499015.1 Euryarchaeota archaeon UBA242 | reverse complement strand
TACTATGAGGTGCTAGGTGTTGCAAAGTCAGCATCTGATAAAGACCTCAAGAACGCTTTTCGTAGCCTAGCAAGAAAGTACCATCCTGACCGTAGTACCGAGGATGATGCAGAGAATATGTTTAAGGAAATTCAAGAAGCATATGCCGTCTTATCCGATTCTCAAAAAAGAGCGCAATATGACCGCTTTGGACACCAAGGTGCTGGCGGCAATCCATTCGGTGGTTCCAGCGCTGGTGGTTTCAATATTAATTTAGAAGATTTGTTTGGAGGAGATATCTTTTCTTCAATGTTTGGAGGAGGGGGAAGGCAACGCAGCAATAACCGTAGAGGAAATGATATTTTGGTGCGCCATACCATCGATATGGAAATGGTTCTAAATGGCTCGAGTGAAGAAATTGAACTAGACCTACCATGCCCATGTCAATCCTGTAAAGGAACTGGTGCTGAGGATGGGGAAACTACTCAATGTTCTCCATGTGGTGGGCAAGGCAGGATGCGTGTAAGACAGCAAATGGGTCCGTTTGTTCAAGATGTTGTCAAGGAATGTCGAGACTGCTCAGGAGTTGGCGAAATAGCAAAATCACGTTGTCAGGATTGTAGGGGCTCAGGTAGAGATACTCAAACAGAAACAATTCGTTTTGATGTACCTCTAGGTGTTGAAAATGGGACACGGATGAGAATGCGGGGTAAAGGTGAACCAGCGCCTCGTGGAAAGGGTTCTCCAGGAGATTTATTCGTAGAATTAGAGGTGCAAGAACACCCGTGGTTTGAACGACAAAATTCGGATTTAATCATGTCATTACCAGTTGGATTTTCTGATTTGATGTTAGGTGCAACTATCAAATTACCACATATAGATGGTGAAGATTTGGTTGTGAAAATACCTTCTAACTCTAGTGCAGGGCACACCATTACAATTCGTAAGAGAGGGCTTCCTAGTTCAAGAGGCGGTGGCCGTGGAGAAGTAGTAGTTCTTCTCAAGTTACATGTTCCAAAGAAATTAGACAAGGCTACTAAGAAAGCATTAGAGCAACTTCGTAAAGTTCTATCACCTGAAGATATTGAGGCGAGAATTAGAACAGATGCAAAAGATCGCCGAACAAATTGACATTTTTTCAGGACTTTGGCACCAATATTGGTCAGCCTAATTGAGAATTGTTCTAGTTACGTAATTTTAATTTATCGAATTTTCTCTTAAAATTAGGATGTTTCATCCCTGTAAATGTCCAATGTTTGTTTGTTTCTTGATTGATTATAGAAGAGAAACTTGTATACGTTCCAACCAGTATTCCAGCCAACAAAGGGATGGATGCTTCTATTCCAGTGCGCTCTTTTTTGAGCCTTTTTCCTTCAGTTACTGAGATTTTGATAGTACTAAAAAGTGAATCTTTTATGGCCAAGTGTTCAACATCTTTCACAGGGTCTAATTGATGCCAATTCTCGATTCCATGCTTTACCATGTATGCTATTCTTGATTCATGAAGCGTTTCAAATTCAGCAGTAATTTCCTCAATTTGTTCAATAATGGTATCAAGGTTTTTTTGTTGTTGCTCATAAGTTGAAAGAATATCTGGCATACTCCATGTGAAAACAGTTGAAAATGTCGGTGAGATTCCTTTTTTTTCTAACCATTCTTCCAAGGAGGAAAGAGCAACATACGGTCTGTATTCACCATAACTCGTCATTACTAGTACTTCTAATTAAGCATATATAAACGATTGGACCAATCGTTATTGAAGATGTGAATTATTCTTCCACTTGTCCGGCATTACGCCAAATTGTAGTTGGAATCCTAGCAGCCATTGGAATGTTATTCATTTTTCCGTTGAATTCAATATCAACGCAATCCGAACTTCCTTCTAATTCAACCGCTAGGAACGTTCTACTTCCTGCATTAATTGTATCAACGAATACTTCTTCTCCATTATGCAAAAATCTCGGGTCCACATTAACAACATTCCAAGGTTGACCTTGAGGGGCATCGAAACGTAGCGCTGCCAATTCCCAATTGCCTTCTAGTACATGAATTCCAATAATCAATGGCCAACTGCCACTGACCTTTACCAATCTCTCATCAACAGTCCACGCAGCGATTGCAATATTTTCAGTTCTATGCTGGGCTGTAGGCTTGCCCCATGTTTCTAGGCCGGTTTCCCAGTCCAAAGTTGCGATTGCCATTAGCGCTTTAACTAAATCGCTACGAGAGGTTTTAACATCTGAAGTACCTTCATCTAGGCGTTGTTTAAACCAAGATAACCGTTCCTTTTTACTGGCCATTAGCTTTGCAAAATTCTTCTTTTTTTGTAAATCGTATGCTAAAAAAGCAACAGGAATTAAAAATAGTGAACCTAATATCCACCTCATAATTCCTCCATAGCGAACCGCTTTATCGCTTGGAGGGAACCAAGGTTCTTCACCTTCATCAACGAGTGTGTATCGAGTGGACAATTGATATGAAATAGATTCATCCTCTTGACCCCATGAATTATTTTGTGAGTTCAAGTATAGGGCGCCATCAATCAGCGAAATACGAACGAAATGAGTACCCGGTCCAACTTGAAGTGCAGTTTGCAACTTCCCATTAGTATAATTTGCTTCAATGAACTCATTAGCAATCCATGTTTCTTGATCCATATTCCACATTTCTATTCGCAAATTTTGAACATCACCTTCAGCAGTAATTTGTACTAGGTGCAATGATTCTTCCCAAGCATCTATCTCAATTTTATAGACATCAGAAATATCATGGATGCTAAGTGTTAGTTCAGCATGGTGGACTAAAT
>DAJY01000120.1:4261-5289 GCA_002499015.1 Euryarchaeota archaeon UBA242 | reverse complement strand
AGCGGACCTAATTTAGCCGCCAAGTTAGAGATGTGCTGCGCTTTATCAATAACTAATTTTGATTCTAATTGCCCATCTATTTTGTCGATGGTTGAGCGGTTAATTTTTGCAGGCCAATCTTCGGTGAATAAATCGAATGGGCAGCGACTGCCTGTTCCTTCAAGGAATACATTCAATGTGGTTTTTGCTTTCTCCATCGCATCTGAGATTACCATGCTTGTTGCATCGCGAATCTTTGTTTGGAATGCTGTACTATCTGATAATGCCTCTAACAGTTCTGCACCTGAGAGGGCCATTTTTGCATCATTCATAGCGTTCTCAACTTCTAAGTTGACTTCTTCGCAAAGCGATTTGACTTTACCCCAGAGTAAATCTTTGACTTCTGCAACTTTTTCTAAATCACTTTCATCATCTATCTTATCCAATAATTCCGGCAATTCACTGAGTCCTTCAACAGAAGTAAAAAGTGCATCTAGGAATGGGTGGAAATCCTCATCTACCGCTTTCAATTCAACGAGTTCTCTAACCGCTTGTAAAGTACGCTTGTTATGTTGAAACCAGTCAAGTGTTTTTTCGGGGATAATCAATTCTTCATCTGGATCATTGGCAAGGACCAGCCAACCATCTGGAGTTTCAGCAGGTGCGCCTCCTCCAATCCATGTAATTGACTTGAAAACAGTATAATCCTTCCATGTTTCCCCATTCCCAGGAGTTAGAACTCTGCACCATTTTTTGAGATGCTCACGTGGTTGCTTTGAGACCACTACACGCTCATATCTATTGTTTGGAGAGCGGGTAATTGCAAGTGACTTCCAAGATTCAGAAAAAACCGCAACCAGTTCTGGATGACTTGAAGCAAAGTTAAGAGAAAGAATTGATTTCTTTCTGCGCTCACTCGGGTCGGTAACTGGGGTTAGTAATTGCATTCTATCTCTGCTCGCTTGACAAGAAGAAAAAGCGCTAATGCTCGACAGTAATTGTTTGTGAACGCTGATTGATTCTTTGGTTGCAAGGAAAGTACCGCTATC
>DAJY01000120.1:855-3977 GCA_002499015.1 Euryarchaeota archaeon UBA242 | reverse complement strand
CATGGTTTGCCAACCGTTTAAGAGAATAGCGCACAGTTATCTGCTGAAAACGCAAACTGAACATTAATACCTTGTTACCGGGTAAACTTGGTCTTCAATCGCGCTGAATATTTCTATTCACTTTTGATAGCGGTTCCATTCTCCGCCAAAGCCTACTTCTCTATACCAGTGCTGAGAGGAACCTTCCGGCCATTCAAGCCATTCCTTTCCCTCGTGGGCGGCACCTATGATATCCATTGATGGGTTAGATAATCCGGATGACTTTGCAGAAGTCGTTGGAGGAGAGGATTTTGTCGGTTCCGAAGCAGGAATCTTCGGTTCCTCTTTGAACAAGTGCTCGGTAGAATCAATATGAGTATAATCCGGTCCTTGTATGTGAGGTCGTCGAATGAGAACAACAATGACGGCGATTACCGACATTGCAAATGTCCCCCCCATGAACATAATCATGAGTTTACTTTCACTAGATTCTGAACTTCCTCCAACGCTATTAACCCCCGCATTTGGACAATCTTCGGGATTGAGTACGATAGCTTTTCCACCATCACAGGTATGATAGTCACTGGAGCCGTTGGATGTCGGGTCTACAATAAGTGTGACATTCGTACCTCCACTACCGATTGTACCTGAACACTCTGAGAGGTCATCCACTACATCGGTTCCCCCTGGGCAAACATAGTAGAATGCTGTGTCATTTCCGGCTGAAGAAGTGTTTCCTTGGGTCACATTATTAGTTTCAGTTTCTGGGCAGTCCGATGGGTCTAATACGACCACGCTTCCAACTGGACAAACATAGTAAACCAAACTTGAACCACCGTTATTATCGTCTAAGACTTGGGTCGCTGTGCATCCCTGAGCGTTGACAAGTCCCACTGAACGAGGGCAGTTATCAATGATATTGGAAATGCCGTCATTATCGTCATCTTCATCTTCGAAACTGTCTTTACAACCGTCACCATCAAAATCTGTATTTATGTTAGAAGGCCAATCAACAGCCCCTCGCGGGCACGCGTCAGTAGAATCTGCAACGCCATCGTTGTCATCATCAGCATCCTCAGGGTCATCATCTTTGCAACCATCTCCATCATGATCAGTCAAGGTACCTGAGGACCAATCAATTAGACCTGCTGCGCACAAATCTGATTCATCTCGAATAAGGTCACCATCATCATCATCATCTTCCACATCTTTACAACCATCACCATCAAGGTCGTATCCAGCACCGATTATGCCGATAGGACAGGAATCGCGTATGTCTTGCTTACCATCATTATCATCATCAAGGTCTTCTTCATGGATGTCTTTACATCCATCACCATCATGATCGTTTAGACTTGAAGAAATCCATGACATGACTCCGAGAGGGCAATCATCTATCCCATCCAATATACCATCTGAATCGTCATCGTCATCACAAGCATCACCTAATCCATTAGAATTGTAGTCGGCTTGGTCTGGATTGTACTGGTCTGGACAATTGTCGATTGAGCCTACATTATCACCGTCAAAGTCTGGCATGAAATAATACATCATATTGTTAGTTGAGGCTATAACGCCTCCATCTGGAGAACGACCATCAACAGATATGGCACCAGTAGATTCAACATCCACTACTTTCCCGTCATCAAGGTCTACCCACAAAATTTCAGTATTGTTGGACCCAACTGGAGAGTTTATCTCAATCCCTTGGTATTCGTAATATGCAGTTCCACTGCTCGGGTGAGTAATGACAAAGGCAACTGTATCACCATCGCTACGCATGGCATTAAGTGGGTAAGAACTTGGGTTGCTAAATCCTATACTTCGCGACCATATCGGGCCGTTTTCAGGGTCAATTCTTGAAATTACTGCTTCAGCATCAACACCACTGTGCTCTGTCACAACGGTGCCATTGATACTCGTGGTCCCTGAATATATAGCGTTGAAAATCACACTTCCGTCTTCAAGCACGTCTGAGATGTAAGCATAGGGTTGGTAACCGTTATCCACCTCGTTAACTGTTAGGTGAGAGTCCCAAGACCCATCATTCTCCATCACTGCAACATATTGTGCATATCGGGGTGAATGTGAGATTTTTTGACCTGTAAAGTTACTCTCAGTATCTGATCCTGCTACATAATCATCAGTGTGACCTGTGAGATAGAGTTGTTCATTTTCAACCTTCATCATTGTGAATGTAATTGAGGAGTAGGGTGCAGATACGGCTTTCTGCTTCGCACCATTCATATTAATAGAAACCCACATATGACAATAACCACCTTCTCCTCCGAGAGGGCACGATGTGGTTTGAGAGTCATACTTGATTGAATCTTTAGCCGTCATGAAGATTTGAAGGCCTGTTTCATTTGTATCAAAAAATGGACTGAGGTAATGATAGGTTGGAGCTTGATATGGGATCTCTAAAGAACGTACCCAATTGGTCCCATTAGGAGAATATGAGTTAATTGAGTATTCCTGCCACGAATTTGAATTTGAACCTTGTGTTGCAGTATATAGGTTGCCATCAACATCAACACCATGGTAAATTAGTGAATTATAACCCCAACTTGAAGTCTGTTCAATATCAACCCACGACCAAGTGCCATTGTCAAAAAAGGCTGTTACGAGATTATATGTTGAGGTGCTATGATAGGTTGAACCAAATGTCATTCCGATGTTGTAAACGCTCATAATAACATAAACCTGGTCTTCACTTACCGCATGAACTCCAACCACCTTATTATAGACGTAATCTGGACTATTACAGTAATTGCTACAAGTGATTGTATCAGTATACTCAACAACGCCTTCGGGGTCGATTTTTAATAAATGAAAGCCCTTCGCATTGGAGAATGAATATTGATTATCCATCCAATTACCATAATCATCTACTTCAAGATAGTACATATTTCCCTCATCATCAAAGTCATGGTTCGTAAATTCCATTCCGGCGATACTTTCCCCGATTGTATCTAAATCACCTGAAATTGCGCCGGACCAACTTGGAAGAAATGCATAGGACGAAGGGGCTTGTGAGGCTCCATCTGCTGTTGCAAGTGGAGTCATTGAGAGTAGAATCATACTCAAAGCGAAAAGAATGGCAAATGGTTTTCTCACGGGTGTCATCAAAGAAGGCCTTTCGT
>DAJY01000120.1:0-612 GCA_002499015.1 Euryarchaeota archaeon UBA242 | reverse complement strand
ACCATATTCGTGGATAGGCGCTTGGAATAACTGATCACAAGTTCTGCTAACCAATGGAAGAGTCAATATTGCTGTAGACCAATCGATTGAGTATGAACCTACACTTGCAGGACTTGGAATATAATCAGAACCTGTTTGAGTCATAGTTATGTGAATTGATTCCCCTGCTTCTAAGAATACATCCATTGGCATAAACTCCATCAGTCCAGTCACCGCTACGAATGGAATTAGCACTTCTTGCCCATCTCTACCACCAGCATGGAATCTGTAATCCATTACTGCATGACCTAAATGCATCCCTGAATCATCAGTCATTTCCAAATAACCATGTGCACCATTAGTTGTGTGTGGTGCAACTGCCATATGGAAAGTTGGCATTCCTGCGATATATGTGTCATTTTCAAATGGCCCATAAGTCATTGTAATAGAATTGGTTCCTGTAATTGATGCACCGGAAGGTGATAAGTCCTCAGCAGCAATCTCAAAATATTCTGTATCTGGTGCTGGGTATGTTGTCTCAAATCTCCATCCACCGCGATTATCTTGCATTTCAACACCCAAACTTGGCGCTCTTCCTTCACCCTTCAAGTACCAATCAAACCAGTAAAGCAT
>DAJY01000066.1:24852-25279 GCA_002499015.1 Euryarchaeota archaeon UBA242 | reverse complement strand
CATTGCAAATTGACCATCTAATTCCATCCAATCAAGGTTAGCAGCAAGACTCATCATCGCTGGTGGTAAAAAAATACGGAATCCACAGGCAGCAGACAAACCAATTCCAACACTAATCGCAGAAATCAAAGACAGAAAATCCATCTCAACCCTCGTCCTCGTAGAGAACAGGGTCTCCCGAACCACCAGGGCTAGGAGGGCGAGGGCCATCAACATCGATTCCCTCCTCGATTACAGTTTCATCAACACCAAGTTCAACGCGTCCACCCTTTGCAAGATGCGCCATATCATCGGTTTCAGGAGTTGATAGTGTTCTTTTAACATTCGGCGAATTAGCATACACCTCCCGCTTAGCATCACGCGCATCTTGTCCACGAACAAGTGAGAGGGAGTCTGCGAAAACACGCCCAACGACTTCTCTAGTGCG
>DAJY01000066.1:24440-24619 GCA_002499015.1 Euryarchaeota archaeon UBA242 | reverse complement strand
ACTTCTCTAGTGCGTTCGCCACGTTTGACCGAATCAAGTTCAGCCCTCATAGCCTCATTCTGCGTTTCTAATTCTCTGTACTCTGCAGTACGGTCACCAAGTGCAGCTTCAAAGTCTGCAATCGTCAAAGTCATTTGTTGGATTCTTTCATCTCTATCAAATACATCACTATGGAGGCG
>DAJY01000066.1:22307-24255 GCA_002499015.1 Euryarchaeota archaeon UBA242 | reverse complement strand
CTCTTCAATTCCTCAATCTGCTCGACCAAATAATCATGTTCAGCAGAAACCGAACGAGGACCTTGCATTACTCTCTCAAGTTGTTCTTCCAATTCAGCCAACCTTGAATCTCTAGCATCAAGCAATCCGCGCAAACGATCTGCAATATCTCGTAGGCGTTGACGTTCTTCTTCTAGAGCCGAGTTTGCAGCAGTCTCCACGCTATATTTTCCAGACATATCATCTAGTTGTGATTTCAATGAACGAACCTCGTCCGCAGTCACTGAAGTCAATCCAGCCTCAGCGGCTCTTTCCAAAGCCTCAATCATTTGAGAAATACGCCCTTCCATCTCACCAATCACTTCATCTTGGTCATTAGATAAGTTTCGTAATTGGCTAACTTCTGTTTCCATAGATTCTCTTTCCTTCTGTGAAAGTGAAGATTGCTGACTTGCTAATTCCGCCTGGGTATCGGCGAGTACTCGGGATAGGTGAACATTCTTTGCTTCGAATTCCTGAAGAGAGGACTCCACCTCATTTAGTCGCGCAACTTCCGGTGCAACCAAATCTTCTCTTTCCGCCAAATCAAGTTCTAAAACTCGAATTCTTTGCTTTACAGAAACCAACTCATCATTGCGCCCAGCCAGTTCTTGCCAAGCGATGAGAACCTCTTCGACTAATTGGTCTTGAGGATAGCCGCGAAGCATCCCTTCGAGCACCGCTCGTTCATCTCTCGAGGCATCACTAATTCGTCCGATGCCACCTGCAGCTGAAGTTCCTAGCGTCATACAATGGGCAATCGCCGCTCAACCACTCTTGAACTTTGCCAATAGAAGCAGGCATTAGGAGGGGAGTTTGATACCCCTTAGGAACTATTCAACCAATTAAATTTAGTTGATTGATGTGAACATTTCATCAGGCATTTGCTGAGCCAGTGCTAAAGCACCAGTAGCAACCTTGTCGATAGGATCTTCAACACACCAGACATTCACATCACCGATATCGGAAATTTCGTCAGCAATACGAGCCGCTAATCCTTCGATTAGAGAGCCGCCACCAGAGATGATGATATTGTTACGAAGAACTGGTTGATATTCAGGGTCAGCACCAGCAATGATTTGCTTGATACCGTTTCCAATCTTTGGAATGATTGCTTCACATGCTTCTTGAACTAGGTCTCCGATGTCTACAACTTGCTTCTTACCTTCAACTGAAAGTTCAACAATTGCTTCACGAGCATCCCCGCCTACATAGGAAACTTCTTCCTTCCAACGGCGAACCATATCCTTGGTTACTTGAGCGCCTGTGTACTTCTTTCGGATTAAGGCCATTAGCGCCTCATCCAACCAATCTCCAGCTTCTTGAAGAGTAATTTGGTCTTCTTCAGTTGGGAATGTTCCATAAATACGAGCAATATCAGTTGTTCCAGCGCCAATATCTACTACGATAGAACTAGCAATTTCTTCAATTCCGAATGCTGTAGCGAATGGTTCAGTCACTACCATGATGGCATTAACTTGTCCGCGAAGTGTTGCAACTAGGTTAGACTTGTCAGTGAATGAAACGTGAGATGGTGAGCAAATTACTCCGAAAACCTCATCGTATTCTTCAGGGTCTACAGTTTCCAATAGGTGAGAAACAAACGCCTTTGCAGCAGCAAGGTTTGCATCATCATCCAGAGCAACTCCAGCAGCCATTGGGCGGTATATATTACATGCCAACTTGTTCTTCAAAGCATCATTACCAAAAAGAACATCTCGCCCGAGGAAGTTACGAGCAATAGGGTCTTTCGGTCGTCCAACAACAGTTTCAATTGTGTGGCTTGCACCAGCACTTGACGCGATTGTTGATTGGTATGTTCCCAAATCGATTCCTACGTAGAGTCTTTCTCCCATTTTATTCACCTTCCGCGTTGCGGACAAACCGCCGAGGATGCCACTACCCTTCAAGGTTCACCTTCACTAAAAAG
>DAJY01000066.1:16798-22116 GCA_002499015.1 Euryarchaeota archaeon UBA242 | reverse complement strand
AAAAACTAATACCCATCATTTTCAATCGGAAGTAGTTCTTTCTCAATTATATCGGAAAACCCCTCATCAAAATTGTGGCGAAGATAATTCTTAGCGACTATTAACGCGCCAACCAAACCACCAATCAATCCTATAATTGCTAACACTAGAAATCTCTTTTGCTTGGCAATTTCTTCTTTATTTAAAATCAAAGAATTATCATCATCTATTGAGGAGTTATCCCACGATGAAGTGAATACATTTTGACTACTCTTTGTTATTAATTCATTATTCGCTTCAGGAGATTGATTTAAACTTTGGACAAAGAACTCCAGATGCAATTGTTGCCCATTAATATCATATGAAGGGAGATCGGTTGGAATTACCCAGATACAAAAGAACTCGTTTGAATCATTCCCCATCATCCTCGGAACACACCGAACCAATTCTGAAGAACTTTCATTTGAATCATTATGTGTAATCATTATTTTGACGCCAGTTGTCAATTGGTCGCCATCGTTGTCTTCTGCTAACCATCTAACCAGCATCGCATCTTCCCAAACACTACCATTCTCTAATTCTGAAATGATAGTAATTTGTGGAGTATTATCTATTGGTCTACAACCATTTTCCATTACAGGCCAACTACTGTTGATTATTTCTGTATAGCATAGATCTACATCATCCTTGATGGAATCCGCATCCAAATCATCAATACAACCATCCAAATCTAAATCAAAACCACTCGCATCCTCATCAACACACAAGTCAATATCGTCGGTTACTGTATCTCCATCCGAATCATCAAGACAGCCATCTGAATCTAAATCAAAACCACTTGCATTTTCAATTGGACAGATATCTAATACATTTTCAATACCATCACCATCGCCATCCATCCACCCGTCGTAATCTCTCTGCACCCCTTTAGCAGCGATAGAAAATCCATTCCTATCGCCATCAATGCCGACGCTTCCAGGCGAGTTACCAGGCGAGATATAGCGGGCACGAACTTCAATTTCGACCCATTCTATTTCACTTAAGCCAATAGCATCCAAATGAATCTTGACAGTGGTTTCATTGCTTGCCGGAAATGAATTGTTATTTGAGTAATTAACAGCGCTTTCGTAAAACAAGGTATTGGCACCAGAAGAATTTGTTTTGCCCGAGATAGCGACTTGACCATTTGAGAGACGTACGACCAGCAACATGTCATCGACCAGATAAGGTTCGGGTGATGAAGGAAATGCCATTGTAACATCCAATGGTTGACCCGGCTCAATCGAAAGCCGCGTTGTCCAAATTTCTCCGCTCGAGAGGAACGGGCCTACGGCATCATCTCCATCCCATGGGTTATTAGCTAAATTTTCTAATGGAGTAAGGTTTCCATTTCTTTGCGCTAATAACTGCATAGGTTGCAACTGTTTTAAACGATAGGAGTCGTGAATCCAAACATCACTAGTTGGAGAAACATTACCTATGGAAATCATATTTTCCAATTGTGCAAAATCAATTAGTTGGGATAAATTTAGACGGCCAAACCCATCATATGGATTTCTCAAATCCTCTCCTCCATTCCCAGCGTTTCTTTCATCCAATGGCAAAGGTGTACTTGCAATCGCCATCAAAGCCCGCAACATTGGTCCTGATGGAGTGAAACCATCACCCAATGTCAAATTAGATTGGGAGTCGAGAGAACTATCGGCCCATTGAGGGCGTAATTGCTCAATTGAAACATCATGAGTATTTTCCTGTGAACCGCGTATCCACCCCTGTTCAACCATTTGCTGTATTATGGCAGCAGTGCTTGCTGCCATTGGAGTAGCCATACTAGTACCACTCGATGAGCGCAAGCCATCGTTGTAAGAATTATCAATGCCGTCAGCCTTCGCCGATATGATTGATGTTCCGGTAGCGAGTGCGAAAATACCAGTTGTCTCTACCTGTAATGGGCCATGAGCATTTGATGCCCATCGTTGTGATTGATCATTTTTTATTGAAGCCCCAATGGCAGCAACATTTCTAGCATTAGCAGGTTCTAAAATTTCACCACCATTATTGCCCGGGGCGACAAATGCAAGCGACCAAGGAAATTCCCTGCCCCACGCATCAAAATCAGCTGAGCGAGCAGTATATTCGGCAGAATTATCCCCCCACGAATCCGAATGAATTACCGCGCCATTAATCGACGCTTCATACAATAATAACTCCACATCTGGAACTACCCACCCCTCACTTGATACAATATCTTGGAAGATTAGAGAACTACCATGTGAAAGTGAAGAGCCCGCGGTTGGAAGAGTTCCGTTTCTATAATCGTAGATATCAAAACAAGACAAAGTGCCAGCAACATGAGTTCCATGTCGATAATCACTATGCCCTTGAGTATCTCCCGAATCTATTGTTTCATTTAGTAATAGCAATTTGCGATGGTAGAGGCCAGCAGGGGCCTCAGCATCACTTCCATTTTCACCCTCGGAACCGAACTGTGAAACCGCAGTCGCATTTCTAAAACAAGAATGATCAGCATCAAGACCAGAATCAGCCATCGCAACAACGACGCCACTTGCATTCAAACCTAAATCCCAAGCAGGGTTTCCAGAGAGCCCTCCATTTTGATGAATAGATGCAGATTGGGTGTTACGGGCAAATGTTTCCAATACCGGCTCAACCCAAAGCAAACCATCAACCGCTAACAATTGAGAAAATAATTGTGGGTCGTCGTACGTCCATTTTACAATCATGACTTGAGGGATTGGACTTGATAAGAATAATTCTTCACCACCCATTTCGATTGAAAACATTGCCAATTGTTGAGATAACTGCCGTGCAGCCGAGCCAGGCAATCTCGGTTCAAAGACCAAGCGAAGCATGGTATCGGTTGAAGGCTGCAAACCATCTAAGCCAGTTTTGTATTGTGCTTGCTTTGCTTCATTTATTTCAATGTTCAAATCCAAATTAATATCTTCGGCGCTACTCCAGACCAATAGCGTTGATGGGGAAATAATTCTCAAAGGAGTGAGTCCGTTATTTTTAATCATATTCCAATTGTCCTGAGTCCAATACCCATCTCGGAGAACAATCTCAATTTCTTGACCTTCGCCAATAACTACAGGAAAGTCCGTGTTGTCGCTTAGAAAGGCAGTGGAAAGCGGCATCAGCAATACTAGTATTAGTGCAATCACTGGCCGCATAAACCTTGTCAAAACCTCAAACCATGTCAATCTCACCCTCATTTCCAATCATTTAGTCGCGCCATAGCGCTTAAGACGGGATTGCGAGTCGCCCCATTTGATGAAGGCCTACCGAGTTTCAGGAATCGCCCCTTTCGGACGCATGCGCCAAGGATTCTCAATTGATATAGCAGCAAACGATGAAGCTGATGCTGAACATCGCGCATATTCAATTATGGGTTCACGCCACAAAGCAAATCGCCGTTCAATCACGATTGAATTAGTCGCAGAAATTGATCCAAGAACATCCAAGGAAGCACGTGTTCTAGACTGCTTCCGCGAGCAAATTGCAGCGGCAGGCGGACCAATCGCATCCGAAGAAGAGTGAGGTTGTCCGGCCGCGCCGGTTTTTCAACCCCGACGGTCTACGAGGGGATGAGCGAAGATGGCAACGAGGGAAGAACTGCAAAATTTAGCTCGCATCGTCGAGGTAACTAAAGCTAGTTTTGATGAAGTAGAAAAGCAGATAGACAAAGTCGAAGAAGTCATCAAAGAACATACTATTACTCTAGCAACACTCAATGAATTAGTTCAAGTTGGAACTAAGGGAAGTGCTAGCGCTCATCTTTCAATTGGCTCAGGAGTAACTCTTCCATACAAACACGAAGGCCAGCAAGAAGGCTTGGCGATGATTGATTTGGGCAGTGGTATTTTCGGAGAAAAACCGTGGAGCCAAGCAATTTTAATTACCCAACAACGCAAAGACGACATCATTCAATTACGCAACGATTTACAAGTTCAAGCCCAAGCCCTAGAAGTAAAAATCGGAGAGGCTGCAGAGCAATTTAATCAAGTGGCGATGGCTATTAAATCACAACCGGGTGAAAATAAATTACCAATCAAGGCTCCTAAGGCCCTGGTGCCAACAACAGAACGGGATGTGGAGGAACAACACTCCGAACAAGCAACCCGCCGTAGTGGAAAACGCCGTAGTGGAATGTTTGGCAACGAATTGACACTAGATGACTGAGGTATTTGCATGGGATTATTTGACAGATTTAGAAAAGTAGCCGAGGTTACAGATACAGAGGCATTGTCCGCTGCAGCAGAATCAGATGAAGCCAAGCAAGTACTACAAAATGTACAACAGCAAACACCACAATCGGAGCCGGTTGAGGAAATATTAAATCAACAAGACGATGACTGGGACGACCTCGATGAAGAAGTTGTTAGTGAAACAACTGGTGAGGAAGATGACTGGGATGATTTTGATGAAGAAGAAGAGATTGCTCTACCAGTTGAATTGACCAAGGTTCAAAGGAAATTACTTGAGCGAGAAAAAAAGGTTGCAGAAAAAACCGAAAAAGCTCGACAAAAGGAAATCAAGAAGCGCGGTGGAGTTGAACAAGCCCGACCACAGGGCTCACGTGTCGATTTGTCTATGATGAGAACTACGACTGGAAGAAAACTGGTCAGTGTTGAGTCGGCGCCAAAAGGCTCTTCCAAATCAGCAATTATCAAAACAGAATTCGGCGGTAAGGTCGAAGTTGAACTCGGTGGTGGTGTAGTTGAGCAAGGTGGAAGGGTGATCAAATCAGGAGATGGCCTCGATACCTTACTAGAGGAATTAGAATGGGTATTACTAGAATCTGATATTTCATCGGATGCGGTTACAGCGATAATAGATGCCTTACGCAACACATTGGTCGGGGCAAGATTGCGCAAAGGAGCAGACCTTTCCAAGGTTCTCGAAGCATCTCTTAAACGAGCACTAAACAACTTACTTTCAGCTGGCTATTGGGATTTCGATGCCACGGTACAATCTTATGTAGATAAGGGCGATTTACCAGTCGTCATAATGATGGTTGGGGTAAATGGAACCGGAAAAACAACTACTGCAGCAAAGATTGCTTACAGATTACAGTCGCGCGGGCTATCTGTTATTGCTGCAGCAGGGGATACCTTTAGAGCAGGTGCAATTCAACAATTAGAATCACATTGCAAAACCCTGGGAATTCGTTGTATCTCAAGCCAACGCGGTGGCGATGCAGCAGCGGTGATCAGAGATGCCATAGATTCTGCAAAGGCAAAAAACATTGACGTCGTATTGGTTGATACTGCAGGAAGAATGCACAATAAAACAAATTTAATGAAAGAATTGAACAA
>DAJY01000066.1:14786-16532 GCA_002499015.1 Euryarchaeota archaeon UBA242 | reverse complement strand
GACCAAGCCAAGATGTTCCAAGAAATAATGAAGTTCGATGGCGCAGTATTAACAAAAATGGATACTGATGCCAAAGGTGGAGCAGGACTTTCTATCGCTTTCGCAACAGGGCGACCAATAGTTTTTGCGGGCACTGGACAAGGTTATGAGGACCTATTACAATTTGAACCAAACTGGCTACTCGAGCAATTATTTGAATGAATAATTGAATCAGTAAAAGCGATGAGGACAAAAACCTCCTATGCAAAGGAGTAATCATGGCGGAGATATTTCACGACGATGAAACGGCTCGATTTTTTCAATTAGTACATCTATTCCAACGTTCAGCAATGTTGCAAATGGGTCAATTACCAGATACTGAAGGTAATGTACATTACAATATGTCTGAAGCCAAAGAGGCCATTGACCTACTAACAATGTTACAGAAGAAGACCAAAGGAAATCTACAACCCGTTGAAACCTCATTGTTGAATGGGATAGTTTCGGAACTACAATTACAATTTATGAAAGCACCGGCACTGCACAGGAAAATGCAAGAAGAAAAAAATCAATCAGAAGCGATGAGAGATACATTTGCAAATCCCCAAAAAGGTCCAGTGGAAGATTTGAGTGGGTCGCAAGAAGAAGAGGAATGAACAATTTTCATCGCATGTTTGATGTGCAAGAATGGTAACGTGAGTAATATGGCGTATGTGACTGAGGCAGATGGAGAATCTACTCCGACCGTCCTTATCGTCGATAATAATCCAATGTCAATTACCAGATTGAGCAATATTTTCAAGGTCAAAGAATTTAAAGTTGAAATTTGTGAAGATGGCGATAAAGCGGTTGACGAATACATCAGGTTAGATCCAGAATTAGTGGTTTTATCTTTGGATATACCATCATTGGATGGCCACTTAGCCGCATTGGAAATTAGAGAGCACGGTGGCGAAGGGAGGATCATATTTGTTGCACCAAAGCGCCAAGCGCAATTAGCAGCAGACGCAGCATATTCAGCAGGAGCGGTAGCATGGCTTCAAAAACCAGTCATCGCAGCAGATTTGGATAAGATTTGGGAAACCGTTCTTGGACCAATTCCTGAAGCACCAGGATTAGCAGATTTGGATAGTTTATACCCCGAAGATCGCATCAAGCCAGAAGAAGACTCTGGGCCAATGCCTTTGCCAGGATTACCACCTCTGCCAATGCCCAACGCGGATGGAACATTACCCGCTTTGACCCTATCTCGATTGGAAATGCCATTCTTGGTGGTTAAAGAGGCTGGCAACAATCCAAAACGTAAGATAAAGGGTCTAAAGAAAATACTATTGTTGATAGCGCTATTAGCAGGTGTAGTAGGGTATTGGTATTATCAAACAATTATGATGAACAATCCGCTCTTTTGACCTCAGTCAAGGAACTCTTTTGTTCATTACAGTTTTCCATAACGGTGGAATAACGGCTAACCAAAAACACACATAGTAACCAAAGGGCAGTTGTGGAGCCCCTTCTTGAGCGCGCAGATTCCACATTGGGTCGCTGGCTTTTAGATGATGAGCGGGATGAAGAGGTAACTCCAACAGAGTCCAACGAGACCACAAATTTCTGCTTTCCCAAGAATGCGCAATCGTTTGTTTTTCTCCAACCTCTGCGCGAAGCCCATAGTGCTGTAAATAATTGACAAACTCTAGTAAAATTATTGCAACTGTAGCAGAAAGTAACAATACAAATACAACATCAAGTCCAAGTCCATAGTAAAGTCCT
>DAJY01000066.1:13269-14650 GCA_002499015.1 Euryarchaeota archaeon UBA242 | reverse complement strand
CGACAAAGGTAATTTGAATTATTAAACCATGCAATATTGGATTTTTTATTCCTTTACGACCCTTATCCGAATGAGTTTTCCACGCCGCAATAAACTGAAGTGGAATCGTTTTGATAATTTGAGTCCACAAACCTCTGCCTTTAGGTGAAGAAGCAGGATCTAATTCTGTCGCATAATTGCGGTGATGTCCATGGTTATGTTCGGTTGTAAAATGCATATACATTACCCACAACAAATTGAGTCGCCCCATCCACCAAATTAGTGACCCCTTTCTTCGATGTCCCTGCTCATGTGCATTGATAATAGCCGAAATACCACTGACAAGTCCAACTGATATTGCACCAATAATTGTTGTAATGATCAATCCGTCTAATTGCGCCCGGTAGATCAGAGCAGATAACGCTAAAATCGCAGCAATACTATGGCCGAAAAGTAAGAAATTCCACGGTACAGAAGAGGATTCACTCTTTCGAATCGGCATACCTTCAGGAGATAACAAGTCCAAGATAGGACCAATTCCCAAGCCCCAAATAATCCCACTCGCAGACCACCACCCACCTTGTAATAATCCAGCGATTGTTATAATTGGTAATATGAATCCGAGCAGATGGGGTTTCCAACTCTCAATCCGTTCCTCCATGAACCACGCAAGCAAGCATTTGTATTCAACATGGAGGTTGAAACGACATCAAAACTTTCCTTGTTGAGAATAAACCAAAGTTACATCATCGTAAATTTGTGTACCGGGAGGTCCCTGAGTAATCCGTTTAATTCTAACTCCTGAATCGCTGAGAATTGAAATATCTCCTTGTTGAATTTTTTTATTTATTGAGCGGTGCGACCTAACCGCCCACCAAATAACCGCCAATGGCGCCGCAAATGAGAGCGTAATCAGCAGCAAATCAATAAGATTCATATGGGCTCAAGTAATTGCAGCATATGCTAACAATTCAACGTTTGCAATTTAACGGTTTAGTAATGCGTGCCAAGAAGCCTCAGCATATTTTTCCGCTTGTTGCGACGGGTTATCCGCCATGTGAATACCTGAACCGACGATAATACAGTCTGAGCCAGCATTGACCGCTTGTGCAGGGTCGCCATAGCGTTGACCCATTTCACCATCTCCAACAGCAAGGTTAACTCCAGGAGTCCAGATCATTTTTGCTTCACCAACAGCCTTGCGTAACTCTCGCAATTCTTCTGGTCTAGAGCCATTGCCGATGAAACCGAAAACTCCATCATGAGCCTTTCCTTTCTCAACCACTTGAGCTGTATATTGAGGATTTAGTAAATTGCCACGAGAAGACATTTGTGCTAATAACAAGACTCCGCCTTGCCTATTGACATCAGCCCATCCGGCTTGAAGTCCATCAACGATATC
>DAJY01000066.1:6026-13010 GCA_002499015.1 Euryarchaeota archaeon UBA242 | reverse complement strand
CCAGCCATTTGATTTCGAGATATTTTTCCAATATCAGCGAACTTTCTATCTTCAAAAATTATCAAGTCGGCCGCTTCTGCCTTTGCACAGAATGCTGCCCAAGAATCAGCAGTCCAATCATCTACCAAATCGACATGGGTTTTCAATGCTGCAATATGCTGACCGACTTCATCAATCAATTGATTGAGGCCAGCCATGGTCGACCTATCGGCTGCTAAACAGACCAAACTTTGCTTGCGGCAAGCCACTTCCATGTAGCGTCTAGCCATTGGCAAAGTGTTCTCCTGCCACCGCTTTCCCCACACCTGTGGCGCTTCCATGATACAGGCCAGCGGCTCTTTGTCCTCAATCCTTGCGGCCAAATAAACTATATTATTGACTAATAGAATCTATTGAATCTACAAGTGTTTGTTGGTAATCGGTAAAAACAAAATCAAGATCCTGCTCAACATTGCCAACATCATATCCGATTCGCACACCCAGATTTCCTCGTAATTGTCTAATGGAAAGTTTGGGGTGGAAAACGGCCATCAAGTAAGCAAAAACAGAAGGCAATTTTCTTGTAGCCCATTTTCTCTCTGGTTTTAATTTGCACAACTCCGCACCGATTTCATGCATCCACATACCGCGCTTATGGAGAAGATAGCGCTCCCCATCCTGGCCATTAGTCAGTGCGCTGACATGGGCCTTTGCAACATCTCTAACATCAACAAAATTGATATTAATTTTCAAAACAAACGGCGGCCCAGAATTAAAATGTTCAATATAAGACATCGAACCATTCTTATGTCTTGCAGACAATATTGGGCCAAAAACAATAGAGGGATGAATGGTTATTAGACGTGGTTTTGAATCTTTATCTTGACCTTCCACCCATTGACGCATTACCTTCTCAGCACCCGCCTTAGCAAGCCCATAAGGATTAGATTTGACAGTCGCATCATCACACCAATCTGTAACAGAAAAGATTGTTCCGTTCTCATGTGATGTATTTCTAATGGCGGCAACTGAAGAAGTGTGAACAATTCTCTTAACAACACCCGCTTGTTGTAATGCTTTCACCAAATTGCTAGTTCCTTCGATACTGGGGTCTACAATATCTTTCTGAGCATCATTTGCTCCAACTGGGAGTGAAGCAGCGCAATGAATTATATCTTTACAATCAGAAACTGCACTGCGAACACTAGCGAAATCTAGTAGATCCATTGTAACGATTTGAAGAGATGCACCGTTTACAAGCGGAAGTGAATTGAGAAATGTAGCATTTTTTGGGTTGCGGACAGTAGCGCGAACTTGCGCTCCGGACTGCAATAATTGCGCTACTACATGGCTGCCGATGAAACCAGCAGCCCCTGTTACCAATACGGCCATGCAACGCCTTTACAGCAATAGTTCAATAGTTTACAGGTTGAAATTGTTAGCACCACATTGATGAAAGCCGCATTGCAGGGCAAAGTGATGCGCATAGCCTACCTGCTAGTCTCGCTAGTCCTATTGGGGCCGATGGCAGGGTGTTTTGGTGGGGACTTGTCCAATGCCATTGACGAGGATAAAGAAGGAATGTATCCGTCGATTTGGCAACGCCACGATCTTGATTGGAATTGGACTGACAGTTATTCTTACGTTCTTGAACCAGGTCCTCATTATGCCTTAGAAGTTCAAGAGGCAACCTTTGAAGTGGACACTTCTCAGGTTTGGGAAACAGGACCTTCAACCGCAAATATACATCTTTCATATTGGTTACCATCCAACACAGAAATCGGCGAACAAGTACCTGTAATAGCAGTAATAAGTCCTTACTTTTCATTCGGCCAACAAGGTTCAGAATCCGGAGCAACCAATGTCGTAGGTTCGGGGCGGGGCGAATTTATTTACGATAATTTCATTCCACATGGATATGCATTTGCTCAAGTTTCTGTTTTTGGAACCGAGGAATCAAGTGGTTGTTTTGACTATCGTGGAGAAGGTGAAGGATGGGGAATTCATCAAGCGGTGGAATGGTTGGGAACTCAAAATTGGTCTAATGGGAAAGTTGGACTATATGGGAAATCATATGAGGGTGCAACCCAATGGGAAGCTGCAGTACATGGTAGCGATTACCTTGCGACAATAGTGCCAATTTCAGGAACAACAGGATTACACCCATTGCTTTACAAAAATGGTAGCGCAGAAGCGCGAAGTCAAGTAATGCACATGAACTATTTTTCAAGTACCGTCGACTATAATGCCGAGGATTTGGATAATATCTGCCCCGATATTGTCGAGGGATTCTTTGCAGGTCCTGTAACATACGGAATGGGGGAACTGGACCCGTATATGTCAAATTATTATGAAGAAAGAGAACATATTTCAAAAGCGCTAAACAACTATCAAGGTAGCGTTTATTGGGTGCAGGGGATGCAAGATTGGAATGTAGACCCCCATCAAGTATTTCCTTGGTACCAGCAATTTAGAGACCAAGGGTTTGAAGTTAGAGGAATGCTGGGGCAATGGGAGCATAATTATCCAGACCAATGGAGCAAACATAACGCTCAAGATTCAGGTTATGGTGGAGAAGCAATTGAAAATATGACTCGCTGGGATTGGGCTCAAGATTTGTTTGAATGGTTTGAACACTATCTCAAAGGAATAGGGCCTAAACCCGACTTAGTAGCCCAAATACAGCGAAACGATGGCCAATGGCGGATTGAACAAACATGGCCGCCATTAGATGCACAATGGTCAACATTAGATCTATCTGAATGTAGCCAAACTGGAACAAGAGTAGGCGGAAACTCAGTTATTGGAGGGGGGCTATCTACTGTGACCATTGAATGCGGAGCATTAGATGAGCAATTAGATACACTAATTTCAGGATTACTAACCTTGCACTTAGATGTAACAGCAGCAATGGATGGAGGGCAAATTTTTGTAGAAATGCAGGATGCTGAAAGCGGATTACGAATTGGCCATGCTACTATGGATATTCGCTATTACCAAGGTGGAAGTGAGCCAACAACAGTCTTGCCAATGCAGTCTTTAACGATGCTAATGGAATTCCAAGCGATAGACGCAATTCTACCAGCAGGACATGGACTAAGATTGGTAATGACTGAAACAGGAGAAGATTATCTCGCTCCCGCCTGTGGAGTTTCTTGCCCTATTACCGTTAATGGAGGGGCTCTTTCAATCCCTCATTTATCACGTGATGGCAGCAATACTCTCATTACACCACAAAGCGTAGAAGCAGCGAATAATCAATAATTCAATCTAATTGAGCCCAAAAAGAGTCGATTTCTTGCTGTTCTTCCAAAGGTCCAAAATGCTTGCTAACAACCATTCCATTTTTATCTATCAAAATCAATGTCGGCGTGTTATTGATTTCAAAAGATTGTGAAAGTTCGACGCCAACTGAAAACGGGGCAGAAACAAGGCTGTCCTCTTTACTATCATTGACTTGTAAGTGCCAATCGGATAGTTTTGCAGAATCAGAATTATCAGTTGAAACAATAATGTACGTTGAATCATTAAGTTGGTTGCTCACTGCGTGCATTGTCGGTCTACAATTGTTACACCATGACGCTGAAAAGTGGAGAATATATGCTGTTCCAAGCAAATTGTCAGAGGAATATTTCTCCCCATCATCAGCGGTTAAAGAAAAAACTGGTACAGGCTCGCCTTCAACCCCCACTTCCTCGTCCCCACCAAGACAACCTGGAGAGAATATCAACAAAGTAACGAGTAGAGCGAGTAGTAATGCCTTTACCTTCATAACTGTTCTACTAAACCCACCTATACAATTGTTTCTAATTTAAATTAACAATTGTGAACATTGATATTATAGGGTTTTAGAGGTGCAATCATGCGCAGGGGTGTATCTCTTCTTGTTACGATATTCCTCGTCGCCTTCTTTATCGAATCCTTTGAAAATTTACATCGAAGTGACATCCTTGGCCAAAAAGTAATCCATTTTGCTGACGACGATTCCGATGGCTATGATTCTGATGATCAATGTCCAAGTGTAACGGGCAATTCAACAGAAGACCGTATTGGGTGTATAGATTCTGACGGCGATGGTTATTCAGATGCAGATGAAAATTGGAATTTGAGCGATGGTGCAGATGCATTCCCACAAAATAGTCAAGCATGGAGTGACTTAGATGGGGATGGATATAGCGACCAACCCAATCTCAAAATTACTGACGATTGCCCCTCGAGATACGGCAAGAGCCGCCTAATTCTGTGTGGTTGTGCAGACATGGATCTTGATTGGATTCCAGATGTAATAGACACTGATATTGATGGAGATGGTATTTCCAATGAACTAGAAATTGCCTCTTCAAATGCAACCCACCAATGGAATCCATATGACCCTAATTCAGTTCCACCGGATTCAGATTATGACATGATACCAGACGCAGTTGACAACGACGATGATAATGATGGGTGGCCGGATTTAATTGAGCAAGATAGGGGGAGCGACCCACTCGATACAAAAAGCACACCATTCAACAAATATTTTGGAATAGAAACCGGATTTTTCTACCTCGGAGGCTTTGATACGACTAACGATTATGAGGCAGAGGCAATAGAAATTTCAGTTTCTGGTATTCTTGAGGTGGTGACAGAAGAATTAATTATTCCATTGCTCCTAGTGCCAATATATTTCTACATCTTTTATTCACGCCGTCAGTACTTCAAACGATTAAGTTTAGAGATTAGCCAGTGCAAATACCAAAAAGAATTAAACAAAGTAGAAAAGAAAATAAATCAAGCGATAGAAAATCGTAAAATAAAAACCCTTCACGGACTAATTTTAAGAAATAAGATAGAAGCGCGAGAAAATGATTTGAGGCTTGAAGAAGAATAATTGCGATTATTGTGAAATATCACGTAAAGCCCTAACCATATCAATTCTTGAAACTAAACCGACTAACCGACCATTTCTGGTTACCAATAATGCTTCTTCAACAGTCAATAAATCGCGTGCTTCAGAAATAGAAACATCATAATTGACTACAACTGCATTTGCCTGCATCACACTCCGAACCGATCCCATAGTTTGCGCTCCATGAGTCAACAAACTGGCTTCTGAAACCAATCCGATAGGAGAGCCACTACCCGAAATTACTGGTAACTGTGAAACATTACTACCAATCATTTTGTCAATAGCACTTTCAATAGTATCATCTGCAAATAAGGTAATCAAATCTTCAACCATGATGTCGTTAACAATATGTGGTTGGCCAGGAAATTGCAACCGATTCAAAGCATCCACTATTTTTTTCAGAGTCGAAGAGCGGGGATCTACACTTTCATTTTCTACCTTAGCGATGACAGATTGAGCAATACCAGATAATTGTGATAATTCATTTTGGGTCAAACCCAATGATTTCCGACAACGCTTCAGATGCTTGCCAGTAGGAATCTCCATGTGTGATGGCAAATAGCCGAAGCAAATTAGTTCACCGCAATTTCGGCGAAGGAATTGTATGAAAAATCATCGCATCCTTAAAAATTAATCAATTGAAAATTCAACAACATTTTTTCTTTTCATTCGCACAAATAAGCAAACATAAAATAGGCATTATTGTGGGCAAGTGATTAATATTTATTAAAAATAATACGCATGCGCTTCAACAAATCCGAGTAAAAATGTGCGTATGTTTGATATACCGTCTAGCCAACCAACCGTTTGATAGCTATGATAGATAAAGCAAAACTGGAATATATTTGGCTCGATGGATACAACCCGACACAAAACATGCGTAGCAAAACTTTGGTACGCTCTGATTTCGAAGGGTCTCTTGAAGAATGCCCGATGTGGTGTTTTGATGGGTCCTCTACCAAGCAAGCAGTAGGGGGTGATTCCGATTGTTTACTAAAGCCGGTAGCAATTTTTGAAGATCCTCAAAGACATAACGGTTTTCTTGTATTATGTGAAGTTATGAACGCTGACGGAACACCACACGCTAGTAATGGAAGAGCAACGATTGAAGACGACGACGAAGATTTCTGGTTTGGTTTTGAACAAGAGTATTTCATCATGGATTCAGAAACCCAGTTACCTTTAGGCTTCCCAATGGGTGGATATCCTGGGCCACAAGGAATGTATTATTGTTCAGTAGGTGGAAAAAATACCCATGGAAGAGCGCTGGTTGAAGAACATGCAGACCTATGTCTGGACGCAGGGATTAATTTCGAAGGAATTAACCAAGAAGTTGCTTGTGGACAATGGGAATTCCAAGTATTTGCAAAGGGTGCAAAGAAAGCCGGAGATGAATTATGGGTAGCACGCTACCTACTTGACCGATTAACAGAAAGTTATGGCTGTTATATTGAATACCATCCAAAACCGGTCAAGGGTGATTGGAACGGCTCTGGAATGCACGCTAATTTTTCCGATGGCAGAATGCGCGATGTGGGTGGAGAAGAATTATTCAACAGTATTTGTGAGGAATTTGGTAAGAATATCAAGAAGCACATGGATGTCTATGGCGAATATAACGATCAACGTTTAACCGGTCTACACGAAACTCAATCTATTGACCAATTCTCATATGGTATTTCAGACAGAGGAGCATCTATCCGTATCCCAATTCAAACGATTGATGCGGGTTGGAAAGGGCGACTTGAAGACCGCCGCCCAGCTTCAAATGGCGACCCATACAAAATAGGGGCAGTCATTATCGAAACAACCAAAGCCGCTTACAAGTGATTATTTCTTTCAGATTTAGACTCGCTTCTACGTATTCGTAGCACGCCGAAGAAGACTATACCAATCACGATTAAGGTCATGATGTTGGCAGTGACCATTGCCAAAGAATCGACAAGAATCCCATATACGAGCCAAAGAGCAAGTGCTATTGCCACTACCCCAAATGTTGTTAGCGACAAACCGTCATGTCGCTTGTGAACCCAAACTTGGATAATTTGTGGAATCCAGGCAATGATGCCGATTACGCCGGCTAATAGGCCAAGTAACTCAATCATCATAGTAGCCAT
>DAJY01000066.1:2890-5855 GCA_002499015.1 Euryarchaeota archaeon UBA242 | reverse complement strand
CCCCATTCAGCGGGTGGTCTGGAGGCGAATACTTTGTTTACATTGGCCCAATTTACCAACCTTCTTTCCTTTTCCCCCACAACATGCATTTCCAAGTGCAAATCCTTTGCTAAAGTCGCTTCAATATTCTTTGTTCCGTGAGATAATTTGACTTTACTTGGTCTTTTATTGAAAATAGAAAAGAGACTACGCCGATGAGTTGTTTGCACATTCAAATCTTCTTCTCGTAGTTTGAACCAATCATCTATTTTCGAACCTAATCCCAGTTGAATCAAATCTCCTTTCAAAGTTAATCCACCATGTAATTCGATTTCATCCCAAGTAGAAAACCCTTCAACTGTTTGTAGGAGGTCTTCATTTAATTCACCGGGAAATGTTGACTCTAATATTTTTATAAAATCTGCTTCATTGACCATTTCCTGCTTAAAACTCTTAGGGATTTTTGGCCATTCTAACTTTTGATGAGTCATCGCAACGATGACTCTAATCTCTACGCTATTCGATTGTTTTTGTTTGATCCTACGATGGTGGATTTCGTTTAACATTCTCGCCTTTCTAGTGATTCTTTCGGCAACCGTACTATGGTTGTGTACGCTACCATTATTACGATATTGAACAAACTCTTGATCACTATTAATATCAAATCTTCCAGCCCAATGTTTTTGTTCTACTACCAGAAGGGTATTGCCTCCAACGATAACCAAGTCAATTTCTCTTCTCCCTCCATCATCAGGGTCTGGAATACGCACAGATGCAAAAACATGCCACCCGTTTGCTTTTCCAGCAGCACGAGATAGTTTTTCTAAACGCAGTTCAGACAATTCACCAGCGCGATGAATATCGTCCGGAGGGTGCTTTTTACAGCGCGCTTTCCACCATTGAAATTGCTGTATAAAAGCCAAAATAAACCCTCATTTAATCATCTAAATAATTCATCTACAGAGTTGACAATGATATCTGGCATCTGCTCTGCACCCGGCTCTAAAGAGTCAATGTCAGTCATTTGTGCTTCACCTGAAAGAACCAGAACTCCGATGCAACCGGCGCGATTTGCCATTGCAATATCAGTATACAATCTATCTCCAACCATTGCGCAACGGGCAGGGTCTAATCCGAGTTCTTCGATTTTATGAAGAATCATTCCTGCATTTGGCTTTCCTGTAATATGAACCGGGTCGACTCCAGTTGTAGCCTTGAACATTGCAAGATATGCACCAACATCTGGCAATCCACCATCGGGGCTAGGGCAGACCATATCTGGGTGACTCGCAACCAAAGGAATACCAGCGTGCATGTGTATGCTGGCGGTCATAATTTTGTCATATGTTAATTCAGTATCATAGCCTAGTACAACATATTGAGGTTTTTCAGACTTTGTTGCAATGCCACAATCTTGTAACATTTGGGCCATGCCATCAGTGCCAACAAGCCAAGTTTCAGTGACATCGTTGGCCTGCAACCACGAAAGTAAATCATGTGTTGAAAGTAGAATATCTTGTTGTTCAGCAGGAATATTAAATTTAATCAATTTCTCCTGATATTGGCTGACGGAACGAGATGAGTTATTTGATAAAAAGAAGCGACGCACCCCTCTATCCTCGCATCGTTGCAAGAATTCCAAAGCACCTTCAATAAGTTCGCCACCAAGATATATCGTTCCATCTAAGTCTAAGAAAATAGCATCAATTTCCTCTAACCGAGCATCCATACTATCACCTTAGAACATCAAAGTTTTAAACATAAACCAGGGAGAATGAAGATCCTGTTGAGCTTCTTTACTAGCGATCATCTCAGTCATCATCTCTTGAAGCACTGGTTTTTTACTTGCCTTCTTTACGAACCAATTCAATAACCACGCCTTGCGACTCAACTTTTGCATTCTAAACGAATTTATTAGTTCTGGGCCCAATACTGCCCACAACTCTTTCTGATATTCGGAGTGCTCTTTTTCTTCAATGATATGTCGAGCAGCCATTTCGCCACTAACCAATGCATTACCAACACCTTCTCCGCTAAACGGGTCAACGAGTGTTGCAGCATCTCCGACTAAACGGACACCGTTGCCACTCGCTCTACGCGGCTGGTTTTCTTCAGATTTTCGCGGTGAGCCGAAAGGTAATTGCCAACCTTTTGAAGTTCCAGCAACAAGAGTTGCATCAGCAAAACGCTCTTTGAAGAGAGGGTGATTTGCGATAACATCTGCCTGCAATGCCTTTAATTTATTTTTTTGTTTATCCATTAGAGACATCACCATGCCAATTCCGACATTGACAACCCCTTCGGAAACAGGGAATAGCCAAAAATAACCAGGGATTACAGTATCGACAAAATGAATTTCAATATCGCCTGCGGAATGCTCAATGTCCTTGACTCCGGACCAGTATTCTCTATATCCAGCGCAGTAGTGGGCGCGGTCAACCATTTTTTCTGAATATGTGTCTTCAACTAAACTTACAGCTACAGGGCAGCGGTATCCAGCAGCGCCAACCAGTTGACGGGAATGGAATGTGAATTCTTCACCATCTCGGCCGCCAACTCGCACCACAACTCCACTAGCATGACGCGATTCCTTTGAGCCAGAGCCAGGGTCTTCGCCACCACAATCATCATCGTAGAGTACTTCTCTAACATCACCACCTTGCAATACCATTCCGCCAGCATCGCGAACTAGTTTTTGACAAGCATCGAATAACAAATAGTCGAATTGGGCGCGCGGTAGTGAATAACCAGCCTCCATTTTTTCAACATCTTCCTCCGGAAGAGCGACTCTAACGATATGTCCCTTTGGACTAGAGAATTTAATTCCAGTTACTCTAAAATGAGGGGTGGCCTCAAGAATTTCTTTTACTCCCAATTCACGAACATGGCTAAGCGATTTTCCGCCAACAGCATCACCACATATTTTATCGCGTGGCCAAACGCTCTTTTCGATGAATAAGACTCTCTTGCCACCCTTGGCAAGATA
>DAJY01000066.1:0-2627 GCA_002499015.1 Euryarchaeota archaeon UBA242 | reverse complement strand
CCTTGAGCCTATTCGTTGTCAACTATGAGGGGTGGACGATAAACGACCACCACCCTCATGCCATATACCCACTTCCGCAAAGCATGGCCAATGATTCAGATGATGAACTCAGAGCCAACAAAGTAGCACAATCTATTGCCTTTACCGCCGCACAAACGCCACCTTCACTGCGTCGAAAAGCCGCAGCCGGATTATTCGTCGTCACCTTGGTATGGGGTGCGACATTCATTTGGATGAAACAATTACTCAACTCAATTCAACCGCAATATGAGGAATTTGGTGGTGCCGCAGTAGTCTCATTGATGGTCTTTGCAAGGTTTGCAATCGCGGCCATTTGTATGCTAATTTTCTTCCCCAAGGCAAGAACTGCTGTAGCTGATAAAACGATGTGGAAGGGTGGATTATTATTGGGTGGTTTGATGATGATTGGATTCATCACCCAGATGGTTGGATTGGATGAAATCAATCCCTCCACATCAGCCTTTCTAACATCTCTATATGTGGTAATGACCGCGGTTTTAACTATATTCATGACAAAAACAAAACCATCGAGAATTCTATTATTTGCAGTTTTGTTAGCAACCTTTGGCGCTGGATTCATCGAAGGTCCTCCCCATCTCACATGGGGTTGGGGGGAAATATTAACAGTAATTTCAGCCTTATTTTTTGCCCTACACATAGTCTACACGCAGAAGGTAACCCAAGCATTAGACCCGGTTTCAATCACTTCAACCTCTTTCCTTGTAGTGGTTTTCGGCTCCCTTTTATTAGCACTATATTTCACTGATATTAGCAATCCAGAATTCTGGTCGATATTGATTGCAGATGGCGTGATTATTCCATTATTGTGCCTTGGCATAGGCGGTTCATTTTTCTGCATTTTAATGGTCAATTTTTTTCAAAGATATCTTCACCCAGTACAAGCAGCAATCATTTATGCCTTTGAGCCAGTTTGGGCAACCGCCTATGGCCTCGGGCTTGGTTTGGTCGATTGGACTTGGTGGATTCTAATCGGTGGTGGCGCGTTATTACTGGGCAATCTAATGGTTGAGATGAGAGTAGATGATCAGCGGAATGAGGATGCACTACCTTCGAATTCGTAAAACGATATCATTGTTTGAGTTCCAGAAACTCCAACAATCTTGCTAACCCGGTCTAGAATAGCATCCCCCAAGGTATCCATCGATGAAGCGACCACTTCAACCAATAAATCCCAATCACCGGTTATGATACTAACGCGAATACAAAACGGCAAAGTAACTAGTTGTTCAGCTACATCTCTTCTATCGACCTGCCCACTTTCACATCTTACGAAAAGAAAAGCGCGCAAATCTAATCCTACTGCACGAGGTTCTCGCTGAATCGTAAATCGCTTGATCACACCCTTTTCTTTTAGCCGTCGAATCCTATCGTGAACGGTAACTCTTGGCATCGCCAAGGAATCAGCAATCGCTTGTGTACCCTTGCGAGAATCGGATTCCAGGCTATGCAAAATCGCCTCATCTTTGTCATCTAATTCTATTACCATTAAATCGCCGATGCGTCGGAGCATTTCAACACTTCCGACACTTTGACGGTATATGGGCTATTATTTTCTATAAAAGCCGACTAATAAGATAAATTATCACCGTATCGTTGATGTCCTATGAGCACTTCCATGAAATTGGGAGTAAAATGACCGACGAAACCAATCTTACTGGATTTGGCAGCAAGGCTGTGCACAGCGGAACAAACCACATTGGAGATGCGGTAAACACTCCAATTTTTCAATCTTCAACCTACAAATTAACTGATGACAGATATGCTGGGTGGGCTGCAGGTGCACAACACACCCTTCTCTATGCTAGATTATCATCAGTCAATTCTGATGCAGTTGCACAGAAGCTATGTGCGATGGAAGGTGGAGAAGATGCAGAAACCTTTTCTTCTGGAATGGGTGCAATATCAACAACACTTGTTTCATTATTGAGTAATGGAGATCACATTGTTGCAAGCACCGATGTATATGGCGGCACATATGGCTTATTGACCGAGGAACTTCCAAGATTCGGTATTTCTACTACGATGGCGGATATGCGAGACCCAGCATCCTATGAGGCAGCAATCCAAGAAAATACAAAAATACTCTACATCGAAACACTAACAAATCCAGTTCTGAAAGTTTGTGATATTCCGGCGATGGTCGAAGTGGCAAAACGACATAATTTATTGTGTATTGTCGATAACACCTTTGCCTCACCATGGGCTTGTAATCCGCTTGCAATGGGTGCTGACTTGGTAATCCATTCAACCACAAAATATCTTGGCGGCCATTCTGATATTATTGGAGGCGCTGTGGTTGGTTCTAAGGAATTAATTACTCAAATATTCCAGCGAAAGGTCCACTTTGGAGCATGTCCAGATCCACATAACTGCTATCTGCTTGAAAGAGGTATGCGAACTTTGGATGTTCGGATGCCACGTATTTGTGAAAACGCAGCAACAATTGCTTCACGTTTAGAATCACATCCGATGATAGAACTTGTTTATCATACATCATTAGCATCACATCCAGATTATGAGATTGCTCAAAGAGTAATGCCGAAAGGTAGTGGAATGGTTGCCTTTGTAGTAAAGGGCGGAGATGA
>DAJY01000042.1 GCA_002499015.1 Euryarchaeota archaeon UBA242 | reverse complement strand
CTGGCAGAAGAAGATGGAGAGAAAGATGTTCAAAATCATTCTTCTTCGTCTTGTTGTGAAAGACGATCTACTAGATCTGCTTTCTTACCGCCAATAGGTAGTCCTGCTGCCTTACAACGTTCTTTGAGTTCCGCTACAGATAGAGAAGATAGGTCTTCATCGTGATTGCAGTTCTCATCGTGAACGTGCTCTTCTTCAGTTTCTTCAACACCGAATCCACGAGGTTCGTGAACTTCAACGAATGAAACCTTGGAAACATCAGTGATTGCATCACGGATGATAGTTACCAAACGGAACTTGAGCATTGCTGCATTGGTGTCAAAGAGCATTGTTTGTGGTAGAGTAATAGCAAGGTCATCGCCAGTGAATTCTACTCCAAAGTCAGTGTGACCTGTGTTAGATTCTAGTAGTGCTGTAACCTTTTCTTCCTTTCCTTCCACAACTGCGATGATCTTGAAATTGTACTTCAAAGTCTTTCCAGCCATTGGGTGGTTGTAATCGATACGAGCGCGTCCTGCAGCAAGGTAAGATAGAGTTCCTTGCTTTCCAGCGATATTTACCGGTGCGCCGATGTAAAGTGACTTAGGGTCTTTTACAGATTGAAGGAGTTTGTCGATACTAATTGTGTCGATTAGCTCTGAATCCTTCTCACCATATCCGTCTTCAGGAGCGATAGTACATTCTGTTTCTTTGCCTACTTTTGCTCCTGCTAGTGCTTCTTCGAAACCTGCGATTAGCATTCCTCCGCCAACGATACAGACCATTGGTGAGTAGGTACGTCCTACTTGGTGGATTTCGTGTTCTTTAGCAACCTCTTCGCGAGTAGTTTCGATAATAGTACCGGTTTCTCCGTTGTATAGTTCGTAATCGACGTGGATAATTGTTCCTTCTTCCATGTATAAGCCTCCCTTAGGGGTAGTCCGCCGACCGACGCCCCCTTGATAATGGCATTGGCTGAAAGAAGGTTCACTCATCTTGCTCTATATGTGAGTCTTCGAGGCTCAGTTGACTCTTTTTAAGTTTTGAAACGATTGCAATTTGAGCCATGCCGATTAACATCAAACTCCAGCCGGACCAAACAAGGTGAGAGTTCGGCAGATCATAGATAGTCACTCTAACCATATTAATTGAGTCTAATCCGTCTGTTGTTGCCTGTTGCATCAAACCATTTGCCTGTGAACCATCAAAGATGAATACTATATCTCCGTGCCACCGTGATAATGTATCAACTTCAGAACGTGCTGTCCCAGTTGAGTCAAATCTAAGCATACCGGGTTCTACAATGGCTATTTGAGTGAAATCAGCTGTACCATCTGCATTTTCAGTGAATTCGTAAACAGCGATTCTAATGCCAACATAGCCATCTCCGACTTCAAGCCCGTCATCTTTAAGGATAATCTCTAAGAATTCGAAACCGTAATCACCATTGATAGTAATTTCATCTTGAACCAATGTAACGCGATGGCTTGCATCTCCTCTATTGACCAATGTAGTAGTGAAAATATGGCCGACCATTAGCAATATCAACCCGAGGTGAACTATATGAGCGCCAACTGGGATTCTCTTCAAAACAGATGTTTTTGACTTGCGTTGAATCTGAGTGACTACCTCATTGGCCATAGGCGCTATGGTGACCAAAAGCATTGGTAATGAAATCCACGCGATTGTACCTCTAGTAATGTACTCAGAAACAGTGGTTTCTGCATCGCTTCCTAGCCACCCGGGAGCAAACATTGCAAGGATTATTGAAACGATTATAACTGTCAATGCGACTGAAAAAGTAGTCTTTGGTTGTTCTTTTCTCATCGTATAAGTGAACATTGCAATGGCGATTGCAAGCATGAATGGTGCACCGTATAATTCGTGAGCGGTAAGATTGATTGAATCAATACTCGCCAACAAGATTGCCAGTGTTAAAATCAAATATAATCCAGAAACAACAACTGTAGCCCACAGTGCTAATCTCTGTTGGTCTCTGCGGGACTTTATGTCAAAGCGTTTAGCAGATTCTACTTTGCCCTCTTCAGCCAATAGCCAAGGTGATACAAATACAATCAACACTGCTGCTGCAACTGGAATTTCAACCAACCCAGCCCAGGCGGAAGACAGAGCCAACATTATTCCTGCAGTTGCCCAACCCCATTGTTTGGTTGGATTGACAGAATAATATAATGGGGTAAAGAATATCAAGCAGATCAATGAAAAGAATACATCTCCATTGATAAAACTCAATAATATAGGGGTGGCCATCAAAATTGGTACGATTTTAGCAGCTGGGAATTGCCATTCTAATGGCAAACCGTTTTCTTCTCCCTTATCAGTTGAAATATCAAACGCCAACTGTAAATATACAACTATTGGGAAAATGAATACTGGAATTAATGAATATATCTCTACTTCAAATAAGAATGCTAATATGGCTAATAACAATGGTATGACGAAGATATAAATGCCATTATGATTGATTTTACTTGTTCTGATTGAGCGTCGCTGCATGGTTAGCCATACTCCGATGAAGAGTAAAATAATCATCAAATAAGACATTACCTCCACACCTGCTGAACCATCTCTTAGAATCATAAAACGACCAAATACCTCGGAAGGGGGAGTTCCTCCATCATTGACTACGAAGGTATGTACAGATGATGCCCATACTCCCCCTGACCTAGTGACCAGTGTTGCGAAAATTGCTAATCCACCTGCAACCAATCCAGAGCCCATCCAGATATTATTGGAGACCTTACCTGGGCGAGTTCTCAAATGAACGATAACCACTAATGCTAGCCAAGGCAAAAACGAACCTGTTTCAACAGGATCCCATGCCCAATATCCACCCCAGTCGAGAATTAAATAGGCCCATAGTCCACCTAGGCCGACACCAAGTGTTGTGAAAAACAATGCAGGGCGGGCAATAGTCAGAATGCGGCCTTCGAGGTCTTGCCTATCATTAGAGTAGAAACTGGAGATAGATATTGCTGCAATATGAAGGCATAAAGAATATGATAAGAAAATAAGTGGAGGGTGGATTACCATCAAATCGGTTTGCAATAGTTCGTTTAAACCCTGCCCTAACCAGTTATACTCATTGACTTTAAATGGATCTAAGGTTAGTGAAATTATCAACAATAACAAACTGAAACCATGGACTAATCTAAGCCTTAATTGATGAGCACTAAAGCCTTGATTACCTTCTATTTCCTCTCCTGGCAATGGTTTACGCCAAATCCAAGATAGTAATGACATCCAAAGTACCCATAATAAAATCGGTCCTTCTCTAGCGGCCCAAGTGGCGGCAAAGCGATACTTGAGGGGGAGAGCGGCTCCTCCATATGCTGCTACGTGCACAATCGATGTATCATTGACCAAGAAGCGGCTTGACAGTGCAATAAACGGTACTGCCAAAGCAAAATGACAAAGAAATGACAATAATTTACTCCTCTCATGCAACTTTGGTTGCAATATGAGGAGGATGGCAGCAAAGACTGCCAGCCACAATGTCAATGTCCACACAGACGAGGCTAACCACCACACCTTCATGTCGTTTTCTTATTCTTAACCCACTGGGGTTGGAATGATTACCAGCCAAAGTGTTTAGCCCTTGAATATCCAAAGGAGAGAAGAATTGGAATTACTCGCTTGGTTAGTAGTATTGGTTTTTTGAACAATATTTTTATTCCAATTCCTAATTTCTGTAACGGGGACATATTACCTAGTTCTTCTGGTAGACAGTGAGCCATGATCGACATTTCTTCATCGGTCAAGTCATACAATGCAGTCTTACCTTTGAGGATTTTATTGTATGGTGGAAAACGCTTCAACCAGGCCTTTTGATATACCATCAAGCGTTTTACAGAAAGATCGTTCTCTGCAATCGCTTGTGTGATTACCTGTGCAGCCTCTCGCCCTGACCAAAGCGCAAGATGCGAGCCCCCCTCAAATAAAGGAGAAGTGAAACCTGCAGCATCACCCACTAAGATGACTCCCGTGTCGACTGTGATGTCTCTTGGTCCAGATATTGGGATTGTTCCACCAAATGGCTTGACTTTTATTCCATCTTTGCGCCAAGGAGGATTTACTTTTGGCTTATCGGCCAAGTATGTGTCTTGAATAAAGTCCTCTAGATATTTTATTGCCCCTTTCTTATCGGTTGTTACCAAGCCAACATTTGCTCTTCCACCTTCTTTAGGAATCATCCAAACATAACCATGTGGGGAATATTTTGGCCATAGGTAAAAGTCGAGGTAGCCATCATTCGGCACATCGAGCATTTCGTATTGGAATCCTGCTATAACTTCAACTTCGCTTTTCATATCAAGTATTTTTGAAGCAGCACCTGCCACTCCAGAGGCATCTATTACAGCGCGACATTCAATTGGAAATTCATTTCCTCTTCCGTCAATTTTCCAATTGGTAAAATGATTTTCGCTATTGAAAACTCTCTCCATTGAAGTTACCCTGTGAGATAGTAGTAATTCTGCACCGATATCGCATGCTTCTTGAACTAACCATCTTTCAAAAAGATGCTTGTCTAGAACATATCCTGTTTCAGAAAGAAGTTTCTTTGTTCCGTCTGGGAAAATAATTCGTATTCCCTTTACATCTAGGGCTTTGACATGATCTGGCAATTCTAAATCCAAATTGTCGACCGCCATTTGACTAAGGCATTCACCGCAATGAACTGGCGTCCCAACTTCGGGGTCAGCCTCTACAATTATTGTTGAAAGTCCTGCTCTTCTCAGATGAAGAGCAGCTGAACCACCGCCTGGGCCAGCACCTATTACGAGAACATCGCAGTAACGCACTTGGCTCCCCATAGCATTCGGTTGTAAAGGGCAGCCCTTGAAACCAACGGTCTTTATTTATTGAAAAGGTTGTAATAGTTATCAGATATTTGTGAAAACTAACAATGCGAGAAGTGAAAGGTAACACTCCCCGTAGGGGAGTTATGGCGTGGCTAACGATGGGGCGATGGCTTGACCATCTCAAGTCTCAAGGAGAGTTACTCAGCATAGACCGCCCTGTCGATGTTGAGTATGAAGCGGGCGCTATTGCAGAACTATTAGTAAAAAACAATGGCCCAGCAGTACTCTTTTCCCAACCAAGATTAGCTGATGGTTCAATTTCTAAAATTCCACTTGTGATGAATTTATTCGGAAGCGAGCAAAGAACCATGCAAGCACTTGGGGTTAGTCAAGAAGATGAAATCGGCCAGAGGATGGTCGCTATGATGAAACCAGACATTGGATTATTTCTCAAAAAGCCATGGAAAGCATTGCCGCTACTCAAAGACGCAATGGCAATGCCGCCAAAGAAAAAGCGAACTGGGGCTTGTCAACGCGTTAAATTACCACTCGATTTAACAAAATTACCGATACCAAAAACATGGCCCTTAGATGGAGGAAACTTCGTTACCCTACCCCTAGTAATTACAAAAAACCCTAAAACAGGAGAACACAATATGGGTATGTATCGTGCTCAAGTATTCGGTCCAAAGGAAATAGGTCTGCATTGGCAAATTCACAAGCATGGTGCAGACCATGCCGCTATGTTTGGAAAAGATGCGAAGATGCCGGTGGCGATTTGTATTGGAGGACCACCTGAACTAATCTTTTCAGCGATTTCGCCACTACCCGACAATTTATCTGAGTACCAATTCGCTGGAATTCTCGGACGCAAATCACTAGCAATAACCAAAGCACTAACTCAAGATTTGATGGTTCCTGCTAATGCTGATATAGTTATAGAGGGATATTGTATTCCCAGTGAAACTCGTACCGAAGGGCCGTTTGGTGATCATTTCGGATTCTATTCTTTAACTGGACAATACCCTGTTCTACACGTTACTGCAATCACTGCAAGAAAGGATGCAGTATTACCTGCAACAATCGTTGGCCTCCCTCCAATGGAAGATGGATATTTGGGCGAAGCGATTGGCCGTCAATTTTCTCCTGTGTTGAAGTTCCAACATCGAGATGTTAGTAGTGTCCATCTGCCGATGGAGACCGGTTTCCATAATCTTGCCATCGTCGCCAGTAAGCAGAGATATCCGAGACAAGCGAGGAAAACCGCTCTCGGTTTATTGGGCGCTGGACAAATGATGTTCCTAAAATCAATAATTACAATCGATGAGGACCAAGATCCAAGGGATTTGGAAGCACTGCTGGATTGTCTAAATGACAAAGTAGACCCTGCTACCGACATAATAGTCCTGCCAGGACAAGTTGCTGATGCATTAGAAGCTGCGAGCAACTACGAAAATGTCCATGATAAATTAATCATTGATGCTACCACTTTGGCCAAGGCTGACCCGCGTACTGCTAACGAGCCTATGGAAGGTTCATTCCCTCAGTACACCCCTAAGTGGAGGCGCTATGCCGGCACTGAATTAGCATCGCAATATCCTGCGGAAAAACCCGATGACATCCCATCTTTTATCAGAGATGTATTACATCTTGAGTTGGTAAGTGATGCGAGAATGCTACGAGATTCAATGTTGGTTGTTAGCACATCGATTGCAGGGAGACCGGATGTCAAAACCGGTTGTGATCCTTCGCAACTGAATGATCAACAAAACGCCCTTCTAGACTCACAAGAATTGGCGAGAAGAGAGCATATTATTCAATTGCGAAATTCAATTTGGCAATTGGACAACAAAAATGCACTTCGTTGGTTATTTATCACCGATGATGACCTAGATTTACATGTTGCTGGAGCAAAAAAGAGATTGCTTTGGCAACTTACTTGCAGGTTTGATGTTGAAAGAGGATTGACATTCGATGACAATAAGGCTAGATTATGCTGGAATGCAACAACACCGATTCCAAGCAAAGCGCATGGAACTCGTCGCTGGCCTGCAATTACACTACATGATGAAGAGACATTACAGAAGGTTGCATCACATCCTGAATTAGCCGGCTATAGTTGGCCTCAACATCTTACTTTTCACGATTCAGTAAAGTCAAAGGGAGATGAGTAAATGGATTTCAAACAAGTAGCAAGTTTTGTAAAAATTGAACACACCTTGTTCTCTCTCCCGTTTGTTCTGATCGGCTATTTCATTGCCCTTGTGCAATTCAATATCCCTCCTAGCATAGATCTGCTCTGGATTCTTCTTGCAGCTGTCGGAGCAAGAGGACTTGCAATGGCATTGAATCGTATTATCGACAAAGACATTGATGCTGGGAATCCACGCACTGCTGGAAGGCATCTTGCTTCAGGTTCAATGACGATGAATACTGCTTGGACCCTATGCGCAGTATTCCTCGTGATGCTACTTTTCGGTGCATGGCAACTCAATGAAGTGGCATTGATGATGTCTTGGCTACCTGTACTCGTCTTCGTCATCTACCCATACATGAAGAGATACACTTGGCTTTGCCACATATGGTTGGGTCTTTGCCTTGGATTAGCCCCTGCAGGTGCTTGGGTTGCCGTTGCTGCTGACGTCCATGGATGGGCAGCAATCACTGGTATGCACTATGGATTTAGCGACTTAATGTGGTATCCGACAATCTTCTTTATCTCCCTAGGAGTGATGTTTTGGATTGCCGCCTTTGATATCAATTATGCGAGAATGGATGTTGAAAGTGATAAAGAAAATGGTATTCATTCATTCCCTGCGCAGTTCGGTGAAATCGCTACAACGAGGACATCTATTCTGATGACTCTGCTTTGGTTTGCTTGTTTTGCAATAGCCAATCCGATGGATGAAGCATGGTTCTTAAAGGCTGCAGGTTCGATGGCTATCCTCAACATTATTGTAATATTGAGGCATCAAAAGTTAGCCGACTTCCAAACAACACTATTCAGAATATCAATGCTCACAGGATGGATTCTTCTCATAGCGGTTTTGTTAATAGATCCAAGTCAATCAGATATAAAATGGGAAGATTGAATCAACTATACCGATCAGTTAGTTGATAAAATCGGTGAACATTGACCCTTGGGAACATTCCATAACTTATCATAAATGGCCAAAGACCGATTAACTCTGATCAAGTTGAACTTGAATATAATCGCCTTCAACTCGAGTTTGATAAACTTTCAAATCTTTTGGTTTTGATAATTTCCCTAAGATTTTCCCGTAGGCTGGGAGGAGTGGGAAAGGCGACCATTCTACCAGACTACCATCATCAATATGGTGGGTGGTTTGATGTAATGGGCAACGTATACAGCCGTCCTTTATTTTCCCTCCCCACGCCAATGGCCAGCGCATATGCCTGCACAAACCTTCTGTGGCAAAGTATTCATCTTCAAATTGACCAATCATCAAGGTTTTAATTCCTAATGTGACCATTTTAGTTTTACCAGGCTTCAATTTTTTAGTTTTTATCGCATTTTTCCAAACCATTTTGTACACATCCTTTAATCTGATACTCTACCATAAATCAGTGGTTGACATTATAGAAATTTATTCTTGACTCGCCCTAAACAATTTCGCAAACAACTCTCTAAACGTGAGTATGTAAAAGTAAATCCAGATTCTTGTAAGCGAGTTGGCTTAACATCTTGCCCTTCGATAATCAAAACATTACCCATTTCTCCAAACATCAATTGTAGTGCAAATTTGGGCAACGGCATAAATGATGGCCTCCTAAGGACACGACCTAGAATTTTTGCAAACTCTTTCTGTGAAACAGAATTAGGCGAAGTGAGATTGTACGCACCTTGGCTTGTATCTTGCATCATTAGATGATGTATTGCATATATCTCATCATCTAATGAGATCCAAGATTGTATTTGACGTCCGCCACCTACAGGACCGCCTCCACCCATCTTTGTTGGGAGTAATAACTTGGCCAGTGCACCACCCAAAGGAGAAATTACAATCCCTGACCTTAGATTAGAAACCCTAATTCCCGATTCTTTGGCAACCAAAGTTGCTTGTTCCCACTGTGAACAAGTCTCGGAGAGAAAACCATCACCTTTACTAGAAGATTCATCAATAGATTCAGTTCCTCTATCACCATAATATCCAATCGCTGAACCACTCAAAAATGCTTTGGGAGGGTGTTCCGAACCAGCCAATATCTTGGCTAAATTAGTAGTAGGTATTACTCTGCTACTACGGATTATTTCCTTTCTTTTTTGTGACCATCGCTTATCTCCTATTCCGGCACCAGCTAGGTGTATTACGCTATCAAAACCATTGATATCTCCTTTGATAATTTTACCTGTTTCGTCATTCCAACGAATAACTTTTTCAGAATTAACATCTACTGGTAGTTTGGAATCAACTCTTAGCAGGCGGTGAACATCATGCCCAGCGGCTTCTAAGAAAGCGCATAATTGTAACCCAATCATACCGGTTGAACCTGAAACCAAAACTCGTTGACGAGGTAAATCACAGGTTTTTTGAATTTGGTTGATATCATTAGCAACCTTTTCTGAACGATATCTAAACATCTGATTCATACGTGGAATCACTGTTAATTTTGCTGTCCAGCCGGTTAGAATATGTAAAGGAAGTTTCCAATCTACAGTATCTTGTATTCTGGTAACATTGCCGCTACCTACGAAACTATGCTGGTGATCCCATTTGCCAAATGGCCCCTTAATCATGCGATCTGAAAAGGTTTCATTTTCGACTACACTGTGGTGTCTAGCAACCCATTTACGCTTTATAGGACCAATGCTGACTTTGAAAATTGTTTCTTCATCATCTTTTAGTGAACCAACTTGAACAGGCTTAATTCCTTCCCATTCTGGCATTATTCTACGAAAAGCCCCTGGACTATTATACCAATTCCAAAGTTCTTTCTTGCTGGCTTCATATTGTTTCTGATGTGTAAATTTAGGCAACTTAAATCCTCCTTATCAATGGAATATTAGCTCGACCAATCAATGAAGGCGGATATACCGTGGAACGATTCAGTGAATTACTGGAGTATGTTTCCATATAAATATTAGTTTTGAATTTACGTTTTGTAGAATCGGTTGTCATGCATCTAATCTTCCCGAAAACAGGCCTCTCTGTCCAACCACGATCAAATTTACCGAGTATCCATCCGATTCCGGTATAGGAGTTTGGGTCACGTCCATCAAGTGCCCATTTGTCATTCAAATCAACCATGTATTGCATTGCGAGTTGTGGTGTAGGTGACCATTCAAGTATTTTCTTACCCCATAGCATACGTAGATAATTATGAATTATTCCATCCTTTCTCAGTTGCCTTTGAGCTGCATTCCACAAATCATCATGCGTTTCTGCATTTTCAAATTGTTCATAAGAATAAATGTAGGGCCTGATATCGTTTTCATGAATCGCAAGGGAATTTTGTGCCCATTGAGGTATTGAATCAAATTTGTCATAATTATCTACACTTGCACAATGGATAAATCCTATATCTCTCCATGTGATTATTTGGTCAAGAAAAGCCTCAATATCATCAGGAAGGCCCCACCAACCATTTCTTCTTCCATTATTAGGCTCACTAATACTAGAAATATCCCAGTTATACTTTGTGAAAATATCATTGATGATATTATGGGGGCTAATATGCCCGAAATGCAAGTAGGGAGACAATCCGCTAGAACCTTTCTGTTCAGGTTGATTTCTATCTGTGCTATATTTGGAAATCGAATTTTCTAAAAAATCATTCCACTGCGATCTAGCAAATCTAGAACCACCCCTAACTTCCAGTACAGGTGGCACCGAATGGTCTATGTTTAATATTGATAAGGCTGAAGTACCAATCTCATTTGATTCACTAATTCTCCAAAGATATTCATATGGCGTGATTGGAGTATTACTAATTGCAAAAATTTTGGATACCAATGAATAATCTATTTCCGGTAAATCTTCCCCCAGCGTTAATGGAGAGGGGTGAGGCAACTCTAGCAAATGTGTTGTAATCGTTTTTTGAAGATGACGGCGTAATGAATAGGCTGTTGTAAAGTGTCTACCTGCCCCTCTTAATGAGATAAATCCATTTGAATCTACGCAATGAACCTCGCATTTATTCAATGAAATTGCCTTTTCCAATACTTTCCTTGGATGATATACTGGGAAATCATCCAACACGATAAGATCTGCATAATCCATCCAATTTTCTAAAAGACCTCTTGCCTCACCTAGTTTTGATTCTACATATGGAATATATGTTATTGGAGAATATTCAAATGAGTTCTTATTATCTACCATTCCTTGAATCATAAAAGTGTGAATTCGGTCATTGGCCCATTCATGGTCAATAGCAAGTGGTTCGATAACCACTAACGGCATATTTCGCATCTTTGCCATCTCAATGGCATGTTGTAATCCGTGATTCCATTCAGTTCTTCGAGCTGAGATCATCCAATACACAACGCAATCACCAGGACTGGAGTTTGAATTAAATTTACGTAGTCTAGAAATTGGAATCATTTTCCCCACCTATTGATTTATTATTGAATGTTTGTTAGCACTATACACGAAATAATCCGACTTGTTTTTACTGAGGGGTTTAGAAGAAACTAATGACATTCTTGAACCATTTAACGCATTGATTGCTAGCGTATGCATTGTTTCGGAAATCCAATTCAAGGTTTTTAATTCACTCAACTGAAACCAACCAATCTCGCTAATTTCATTCGTAGAGGGCTTATTTTCTTGAAATCCTATGTGAACATCATAGCATAGGAAAATTGCCGGTGTTCCTGAATGAAATGTAGAACGAATTGCTGCAAGACCGACTATATGTCCTCCAAATCCTGTTTCTTCTATCAATTCCCTAATCGCTGCTGCCTCAGGAGTTTCATTGCTATCAACACGACCTTTAGGAAGTCCCCATTTGTTTTGATAAGTTCCTTTTGCTTCTTTAACGAGGAGAATAGATTGGTTTTTCACCGCTCTTACAGCAACTCCAATATCGTAAACTACACCACTCATGCTTTCAACCTAACAACTTTCATATTTATATGGCCGTTTTTTGCCTCTAAGCCTTAGAACGAGTAATTATAACTGAGAAGGAAAACTTTTGGTCATGATGAGTGGAAGTACCGTAAGGAAAAATACAGATTCGGATGCATTTTTACCTACTAAATTTGGTGACTTCCGTATTCGTTCATTCGTAGACCCGGTCCTAAAGAAGGAGCATGCTTTGCTGTATATAGGTGAGCCAAACCTTTCAAATCCTCTCGTTAGGGTACATTCTGAATGCCTCACTGGTGACGCATTTGGTAGCCTAAGGTGTGATTGTGGTGCGCAATTAGAAGAAGCAATGCGTGAGATTCAAGGGCGTGGTAACGGGGCGATTTTATATCTGCGTCAAGAAGGAAGAGGTATTGGCTTATTTGCAAAAATTCAGGCTTATAACTTACAAGATAGCGGTTCTGATACTCTTGATGCAAATTTGGAACTTGGATATTCTGGCGATCAACGAACTTATGATTTTGCAGCAAAGATGTTGCTATCAATTGGTATGAATGAAATTGACTTATTGACAAATAACCCTGATAAATGCCAACAATTAACAAATAATGGGATTTCAATTAATTCTCGCGTCCCAATTATTGTAGGTACATGTGAATACAATCGTTCATATCTAATGACTAAGGCATCCCGAATGGGGCACATAATAAGCGTTTGAGGTGATGGATTTGGATCAAAGTATTATCGGTCAATTTGCCCCAGAGTTCATTTTACAATCCGTAGATGGCTCAATGTTTGATAGCAGATCCTTACAAGGTAAATGGCGGGTCGTGTTTTTTTATTCTGCAAATAATTCTCCTGTTTGTAAGCGAGGTTGTCTTACATTCAAAGAACAGCATGAATTGTTTACTTCATCTGGGTGTTCAATTATTGGTATTGGCCCGGGAAGTATTGAAAAAGTGAAAGAATTCCAATCAAGTGTTGGCAATTTACCCTTTCCGTTGTTAGCAGATACAGATAGAACGGTGGGTAAATCTTACAACATTCCATTACACCTTGGAATATTTCCTACCAAATCCTCATTTGTTATCGGCCCTGATGATAAAATACACTTCGTTTACGATTGGTTTTTCAGACCGAGAAATCATGTGGCCAAAATATTAGCAGAAATTTCACTAGTATCTGGTGGTGATTAATTGAGACAAGAATTACTAATCGAAGCAGGATTAAATGAGCGTGAAGTTCGTTCGATAATGATACTTGGTGCTAATCCTAAAATGAAAGCATCTGAATTAGCCAAGGAATTGGATACAACTCGACTGGATGCCTATAACAGTCTTTCACGACTTCAAGAAATGGGTATCGTCACAGTGACAGCAGATAGGCCAATGTTATTTTCCAGTTTGAATATAAATCAAGCGATTGAACATATAATCGTGATGAGAAAAGAACAACTTACTCAGATTTTGGAAAGTTATGAAGCGATAAAAGATGAGATTTATAACGACGCACCCAAAAAGGATTTAGCATCAAATGAGATTGCGGATCCTAAGTTCGCAGTGCTTAAAGAAAGAACTAATATTTATTCTAGGTTAACAAAAATGGCAGAAAATGCAGAAGAGAAATTAATTATTTCTCTCGGGCAATATGGAATCCTGCATCTTTGCCGTAATGCCAAAGCGTTAGAAGCGGTAAACACGGCTGCAATAAGGGGTGTAGTAGTTCAAATAATAACTCATCTAAATAGCCGCACAATTCGGTTTTATTCAGAATTACACAATTCAATAGAGGTACGTCATGCAAATGATTTAGAATCACTTGGTTTTGTACGTGATCAAAGTGAAGTAATTCAATTCCTCAATATAGAAGAGAATCCAGTAGGTAGGGGGAAAGATGATGCTGCATTATTTATTGAGTCCGAACATTTTACCGAAGCACATCTAAGATTAATTGATACAATTTGGAATGATGCTGTATTATATGATAAAGCAGTAAAACGCTATACCGATAACCAAATTACAGACCCGCTTCGATTGACGATTGGAGAAGGTTCATTTTTGAAGAATATTTCAGAAGCATTGGATTTCGATGGAGAATTCCCGGAGAAAGACACCCCTTTTGATCCTGAAGCTTTTTTTGCTGCGGGTAAAGAAGTAAATATTGCAAGAAGAAAACTTGCAGAGGGCAAACTATCAAATTTGAAAGTACTGGGAATTGATATTGGCCTTATGCTTCGCCAAGTGGGTAATAGGGTTGGACAAGAAATTGCTTTTTCATTACGAGGACTTGAAAACGATATTGAATTTTTAGATGAAATGATGGATTGGTGGGAATATGCAGGTTTAGGTAGATTACAGTATGATGTAGATCCAACTTTCCATGTAAAAGTAGGCCTTTCTCATCCACCAACTGACGACCCAGATGCTCTACCAATGTGGGAGATGGATGATGGAATCATAGAAGGAGCATTGATAAAACGGTTTTCTAAAAACCCCAATATCGTTATACATAGATTGGAAGGTAGTAATAGTGAAAATGACCTTTGGCGATATATGATTCATCATAGTACGGATGAGCCATGAACACATCCAGATTGATGCAAATAAACTGGCATTGATATACTGAAGCATAATAATTATGTTATGCGTCTATTGACTCTAATCCAATTTGGAAGGCAAATATATGGGAAAAAACCCATCGATGTAGACAAAATACAAAAAATGGGCTTATTGGCAGTAAAACTGGGACAAATCTGTGCGCTAAGACCTGATTTAATAGATTCTGAAAAATGTTTGCAGTTACAAAAGTTGTACAGTAGTGCCTATGCAATACCACAGGAAAACTTTGAATCACTATTAGACAAAAACACATCCGATGATTTCCGTTCTAATTTTGAATCAATAGAGTCAAAATCATTTGCAGCCGCTAGCATTGGACAAATACATAGGGCTAAATTATTAGATGGAACAGATGTAGTAATAAAAATAGTCAAATCTAATTTTGAGAAATCATTTCGTCGAGATGTTCGCAGAATGAAACGATGGGTCAGTATGGGTTTATTTTTCTATCCACGGCTCAAAAAAGTAGGCAACCCACTTGGTTTATTAGCCCATATTGAAGATTACACTGTTAGAGAATTGAATCTTCTTAATGAAATTAAAGGTAAAGAAAAGTTGGAAAAAATCGCTACACAATATAGTGATAAATTCCCGATGCCTAAGCTACGCTTCCCAAAAATCTGGAAAGATATTTCTAATGAAAGAGTCTTAGTTGTAGAATATATCGCCGCACCTACTCTTGAAAAGCATCTTGATAGGCATTCATTTGAATGGGACGATATGTTGCAATTATTCCGAATTCATGGCGCTTATATGTTTGGAATCGGTGTATTTCATGGAGATCTACATCCTGGGAATGTTATGATGGATGAAGACAATAATTTCATCTTCATAGATACAGGTGCCATTTGTGAAGCACCAGAAAATGTTCGTACGGCATTGTTCGGGTTTTTCTATTTCCTAGCTAAAGGTCAGTTGAAGAATTCTTTTGATGCCATGTTGTCAATGGCTAAAATACAGCCTACTGGAGATACTTTGGAAACATATTACAAATCAATGTTTGAATTATATGATGGTTTTGTCGGTACTTCTGTTAGTGAAGTTTCTCTTACTCAACAAATGATGAAGACGATAAAAGCATCAGTTCTTGCAGGTTGTACTTTTGGAGAGGATACATTTCCGATAATTCGTTCTTTAATGTACATGGATGGGATGGTTCTCAAAGGTCATCCACAGGTTGATTTAATTACTTCTATGGGCCCTTATTTAGATGAATTCTCCCAATTAATTGACTTGTCAATACTAACAAATATTGAAAAAAACTAATGGTTTCCAATCCATGGTGAAAAACCTTTCTTTAAAACCTAATTAAGCAGCGTGATAGTTATGGATTCAGTGAATCGTTCATCAGTGGCAATAATTGGAGCAGGTCCTGGTGGCCTTGCATCTGCTCTTTTATTGGCTAAATCCGGAGTTAAGGTTACTGTTTTTGAAAGATCTAAGGGAGTCGGTGGCAGAAATAAAGTGTTTGAAAGAGATGGATTTACATTTGACCTTGGGCCAACCTTTTTTCACTATCCGGAAGTGATAGAAGATATTTTCAAGGCAATAGGTCTTGATGCGCATGAAGAACTAAAATTGAAAAGACTGGATATCAATTATAGGTTGATTTTTGGGCAGGGGGGTTATCTAGACTGCACAAGTGATGTCGAACAAATGTGTGAAAGAATCACAGAATTATCAGGTGAGAAAAACGCTATTGCTTTCAGGAAATATCTGGAGGATAATCGATTGAAGTTAGATAGATCAAAACATTGCTTACAAGAGCCTTGGTTTGGCATTAGTGATTTATTCTCAAAACGTGCACTTAGAGTTTCTAAGGTTCTTAGGCCTCACAGATCAGTTGCCAAAGATTTGATGAAATTATTTGATGATGATAGATTGATGTTGGCAATGTCATTCCAAACTAAGTATCTTGGTATGTCACCATTTAATTGCCCAAGTCTATTCACAATGCTTGCTTTTTTAGAGTATGAATATGGTATATTTCATCCGCTTGGCGGCCTAGGTACTGTTTCTGCAAGAATGGGTGAGATCGCCAAGGATATGGGTGTTGATTTCCGCATGGAAGAAGAAGTTACAGAAGTTATAATGGATAATAAAACCATCAAAGGAATAGTAACTAAGAATGGTCCATTCCTTGCGGACAAAGTGATAATGAATGCTGATTTTGCTCAAGGAATGACATCACTATTCCCTGATAAAATACGAAAGAAGTGGAGTAACAAAAAGATTGATAGCAAAAAATATTCATGTTCAACATTCATGTTATATCTAGGAGTTAATAAGAAATTTGATCATCTTCCACATCATCAAATTTATGCTTCAGAGAATTATGTGGGTAATCTTGAAGATATTGAAAAACATCACCGAATAACATGGGATGATCCTTCGGTTTACGTACAAAATGCGTGTGTGACAGACCCTCAAATGGCACCAGAAGGCTGCTCTACAGTATATGCTCTTATACCCGTATCTCACATACATGAGAATATTGATTGGAATAAAGAAAAAGGGCCATTCCGAGATAGAATTATCAGTCAAATAGAATCAAAATTAGGCTTTGAAGGCTTGAGTGAAAGCATAGTTTCTGAACTGATTATAACTCCAGAGGAATGGGGTGAGCACTGCTATCGTGGCGCTGTATTCAACTTAGCACATGGCCTAGATCAGATGCTATGGAAGCGTCCTAAGAACGAGTTTGATGAGATAAAAAACCTGTACCTTGTTGGAGGCGGAACTCATCCAGGAAGTGGATTACCTGTTATCTATGAATCCGCTAGAATTAGTTCAAAATTATTGCTTGATAGTCTAGGGATTAGACCAGATTGGAATGGTGTTGACACTTGGTTCACTAGTCGTAAGCGCCGAACTAAACCATCGGCGGCTGCAATCATGCCATTGGATGAATCAGTTGTTGGATTGAATTATGACTCAGAGGCATCATCATGAATCAAAAAATGATTGAAAGTTCTTATTTACACTGTAAACAGTTGTGTAAGGATGCTTCAACTACATTTTTCAGTTCGTTTTCAGCACTTGAATATGAAAAGAGATGTGCAGTTCATGCAGTGTATGCTCTTTGCCGGTGGGTCGATGACATCGTAGATGGAGATGTTGAACCTCTTGTGGTTGAGACTAAGGAATTATTACAAGCGACTTTAGAACGAGACATTATTATCAAAAATATCCACTTTGGAAAGCAACCTGCTAACTCTGAAAAAATATACATTCATCGATTAATGGCACTTGTTTCAATTAGAAACAATTTACAGCGTGCTAGTGAAGGGAAAATAAATTCAAAAGATCCCCTTGTATTTGTTGCACTACAAGATGTATTTGCTCGCTACCCTATCAGGTTGCAGGATTTTGAAACAATAATTGAAGGAATGGAAGATGATTTATTCACTCTTCGATATAATACATGGGATGACCTTCGCGCTTATTGTTACAAGGTTGCTTCCGCAGTCGGCTTGATATTGATTGAAATATATGGATATGAAGACCGAGCTGCTCGTTTACATGCGATTGATTTTGGGATTCAAATGCAAATGATTAACGTTCTAAGAGATGTCAATGTGGATTACGAAAGTGGACGAATATATTTGCCAGTAGAGGTACTTGCTTCACATAATCTCAAGGTAAGTGATCTAGCAAATACGAACTTGGCAAAAAATACATCATGGAAGGCATTCATATCGGAGTACTTCGATGTGGTTAGAACTCACCAAGAGTCAGCCAGGCATCTTTTTGATTATCTCGACCCGCGTTCTCGTGTGCAACCAAAAATAATGTCGGACGCATATAGTCTAATTTTCCATCAAATTATCCGCAGTTCCGGTGATGTTTTCACAACCCCATTAAAGTTGACATTTTATGGTAAAATCTCACTCTGGGTAAAAATTAATTATCTAAAAGTAAAAGCAAAAATAGCACCAAACATGAGTTAACTGGAGATGAAAAAATGCAATGTAATATAGATGCAAGAGGACAGGCAAATCGATTGAAAGCAGGAATTATTTCTCTGATATTTGCTGTGATTATTGGAGTGCTCATCTACTCTAACATATTGGAATCAGCAACCTGGTGGTACGTTCTCATCGGAGCAGTATTTGGCGGTGCTTTCACCATTTTTGAAGCAAGAGCTGGTTGGTGTATTGTAAGAGCATATTTTCCCGTTAATAAACATCCTTTGATAAGTGATACCGAATAACAAATAAACACAAAGTGTTCAAAATGAATATAGGAATCTTCGATCGGGTTATCAGACTTTTTACAGGGTTTGGAATTGTACTATTCGATTATTTAGCAAATTCAAATTGGGAATTAGTATTCTTCCTATTCGGATTATGGAGTGTTGCGACTTCAGTATTTGGATGGTGCCCATTTTACAAAGTTGTTGGGGTAAGCACTTGCCCTACGTCATTCAAAAATCCTGAAGG
>DAJY01000003.1:15449-16280 GCA_002499015.1 Euryarchaeota archaeon UBA242 | reverse complement strand
CTATCCGATTACAAAATGAAGGAAGTTTCCCTTCACTGACACTTGATTCAGACGAGTTTAATATTCTGGCTGGAAAATCTGAAAACGGTTTACAAGTAAACATATTACTTTCACGGTATGTCGATGAAAATGCAAGTCAACCCAACGGGTTTAGTGAATTTAACGATACTGTCAATCTCTCAATGGATGGATTGGACGCCTCTTGTACTTACACTTGGCAACATTGGGGCATGGTCAACAACGATTCAGAACCATGGCAATTAATCGCAGAGGGTGACTTTACTGGAACCACGTTCGAGATGACAAACTTTGAAATGAATCAACGTTCTTTCCATTTCATTAAACTGAATTCAAATTCATCTTGTCAATAATTTGTTTTATCATGCTAATATGACTGCTTCTACCCTATGGAAGATTCATGTGCCTTAGTCTATCACGGAGTAACATGAACCCTCTTGTCGCATCTCTTCTTGAATTTAATCAAGCCTTTGACATCCCAAAACTCGACTCACCCGATATTGGTTCAGAAGAGTTGATTGAATTGAGAATAAAGTTACTCAGAGAAGAAGTTGAGGAGTATGCTGAAGCTGCTCGTGCAGGAGATCTCGTTGAAGTTCTTGATGCTCTTGCCGACATCGGATATATCTTGGCGGGAACAATCCTAAACCACGGAATGCAGAACATCTATGATGATGCATTTGACGAAGTACACCGTTCAAACATGGCAAAACTGGTTGATGGAAAGGTCTTGCGCAGAGAAGATGGAAAGGTCATGAAACCGCAAGGTTGGACTGCTCCGCAACTGGCACAATTCGTCTCCAAAGAGTAACT
>DAJY01000003.1:0-15297 GCA_002499015.1 Euryarchaeota archaeon UBA242 | reverse complement strand
TCTTGCTTGAATGAAACCTATATGTGCGATACTTTGTGATTAGCATATGGCTGATTCCTCTACATCAGATGTCAAGGCGACCTCTTTGACAATGAAAGAAAAGATTCACGAAGTAATCTTTGAAGCAGATACGCCTTCAGGAAAATATTTCGATATTGCATTATTATTTTCAATCATAGTTTCAGTTATCGCCGTTTCATTGGAGAGTGTAGAAGCGATTGACAAAGTATATCATTCACAGTTGGTTATGATCGAATGGTTTTTCACAATTATATTCACAATTGAATACATATTACGCCTTTATTCTACTGAGCATTCAGTAAAATATTCCACCTCGTTCTTCGGAGTTGTTGATTTGTTGGCTATTTTACCTACATACCTCAGTATTTTTGTTCCTGGAGCGCAAAGTCTTCTAGTCATTAGAGGACTCAGATTATTACGTGTTTTTAGAGTGTTCAAATTATCCCGCTATCTAGGTGAGGCAAATATTCTTAGTGAAGCCATCATTCAATCTAGAACAAGAATTATCGTGTTTTTATCGACTATAACAGTACTCAGTTTCATCACCGGCGCTGGTATGTATCTTGTCGAAGGTCCAAAGCACGGATTCACCTCAATACCTCAAAGTGTCTATTGGGCCATTACAACGCTTACCAGTACCGGCTATGGCGATACTGTTCCTATCACCCCACTCGGCAAATTACTGGCTATTTTTATCATGATTATGGGTTATAGTTTGATTATAGTCCCTACTGGAATCATCTCAACAGAAATGATGAAATTGGGAGACATCAGTACTCAGGCTTGTAAGAATTGTTCAAAGGAAGGGCATGATTTCAATGCTAAATTCTGCAAACACTGTGGTTTTGAACTGTGAAATATTGACTCTCATCAGAATTGAATAATCTCAAATCAGCGGTTGGTTTGATGACTTAGTAATGTTTGGCAAGAGCATGAGCCGCCCGATTGCACTGGTAACTGGAGGCGGTCGTGGAATTGGCGCTGCGACTAGTAAACGCTTAGCAGAGGATGGATATGACATCTTAATGACCTACAATACATCTTCAAAACCTGCCGAGATGGTAGTTGATGAGATTAGAAGAACTGGTGCAGATGCATTGGCGGTCAAAGTTGATTGTAATGACGATACTGAAGTTGCCCTACTGGGGATTCACCCTTGGATGCACAGAAAAATTGATGCTCTGGTATTGAATCATGGCAGATATGAGAGAGTCGCTGCTGAAGATATGACCATAGCGGGACTAAGGACTACAATGAAGACTAATTTTGAAGGTGCTGTTGCAGTGTGGAAGGCCGTTCAACCTCATCTAACCGATAGTGCAAGAATCGTTGTTGTTGGCTCTCAGTTGGGCACACGTGGCTCACCGCATGGCGCAGATTATTCTGCATCAAAAGCAGCATTAGCAATGTGGGCCCGTTCTTTAGCACAGGCGGTTGGACCACAAGGAAAGAGAGTCAATATCCTCGCACCTGGATTTGTTGATACTGCTATATTGGCTGGAGATTCAAAGCAAAAAAGAGAGGAGCGAGAACAACTTGTTCCATTGAAACGTGTAGCATCGCCTGAAGAAATGGCAGGGACTATCTCATTCTTAATCGGACCTGATTCATCATATATCACTGGCGCAATCATCCATGTCAATGGGGGATTATACCTCCCTTGAATGTGTTTTAAGACAGACTTCAAAACCAGTTGTTTTCTAAATTGATTAATCACTACTAATTGGAGAGGATAAGTTTGGTTGAGGAATGGGATGACGATGGCAGCTTTGAACAGGTTGCTGACAACGATGCCGGTGATTCCGATTTATTGGAACGTGATCCGTTTGATATCTCTAGGGCATTGGAAGGTGCAGCACTTGAGCACTTATCACCAGATGTAAAACGATTTGTTTTACATTCTGATTTCGAGCCTGCTGGCGACCAGCCAAAAGCAATTGAAAATTTGATTTCTCAATTGGAAAATCAGCAGTCAAGATGTGTGTTATTAGGGGTTACTGGAAGCGGAAAAACATTCGCTATGGCCAAAGTTATTGAAAAACTCAATATTCCTACATTGATCATCTCTCATAACAAAACATTAGCAAGGCAATTACACCATGAAATGGTTGGCTATTTCCCTCAAAATGCGGTTGAATACTTCGTTTCCCATTATGACTATTATCAGCCTGAGGCATACTTGGCCAAGAGGGATTTGTATATTGACAAAGAACTTTCAATCAATGAGAGAATTGAGCAGGAAAGATTTGCTTCTGTTGCCAGTTTAGTTACCCGTCCCGATTGTGTAGTAGTTTCATCTGTTTCATGCATTTACGGATTGAACCCTCCTGAGACATTCCTTGAATACCACATAAGGTGTCACGTTGGACAACAAATTGAAACAAGAGATTTACTAAAGGAATTAATCGCTTTGCAATACCAAAGAAGCACCAGTGATTTGACCAGAGGGCAATGTAGAGTCAGAGGTGAAGTAATCGATATTTGGATGCCGAGCCGTGATGACCCAATCCGCATTCGCTTCGGCCTAGATGGTGTAGAAAAGGTGCAAGTATGCGACCCAGTCACTTGGGAAGTCCTCGATGATTTACAAGAAGCATGGATTCATCCAAAACAATTCTTTATGACAGATCCTGATAAATTTGAAACCTCATTAGTCTCTATTGAAGACGAACTTGATGATAGAATTGTACACTATGCAAGTGAAGGAAGAGAATTAGAAAAGCATCGCATTGAGCAGAGAACAAGATATGACTTAGAAATGATGAGAGAGATTGGCCATTGTAATGGCATGGAGAACTATTCATTACATTTCGATGAAAGAAAGACCGGTGAACGACCATATTGCATGCTGGATTTCTTTTCTGCTTGTGCAAAGCAGTTTCATGGCGATAAGGATAAATTCTTGGTAATAATGGATGAATCCCATGTATCATTGCCGCAAGTTGGAGGCATGTATTTTGGAGATCGTTCACGCAAGATTAGTCTGATTGAGCATGGATTTAGACTCCCTACTGCTGCCGACAATAGACCTTTGAAAATGCCTGAATTTCAGTCTCTAATACCACGCATGGTCTATGTTTCAGCTACTCCTGGTGAAAGAGAATTAAGGCATTTGTGTGAAATAACTGGCCAGAAAATTCCTAATGGTTTACTACATGCAAAGTCTGGCGGTGGCGCATTTGCACCAGACCTTGAGAAGAAACATCCACAAGCAGAAGCAATGTATGACATGCTACAGACTATTGAAGGGATTTCAAAGATGGAAATTCGACCGACTGGACTACTCGACCCGAAGATTGAGGTTAGAAGTACCACTGGTCAAGTCGCAGATTTGCTATCTGAAATAAATGCTAGAATCTTAGTTGGCGAGAGAACTCTGGTCACGGTATTGACCATCAAGTTCGCTGAAGAAGTAGCGGCATACCTCAATCAAATGGGAGTCAAGGCACATCATCTTCATTCTGAAATAGATACTATTGAAAGAACTGAGATCATCAATGCTCTCCGAATAGGACATATCGATGTAATAGTTGGAATCAATCTACTGCGTGAGGGATTGGATATTCCAGAAGTGAGTTTAGTTGCAATATTTGATGCTGACCGACAGGGTTTCCTAAGAAATGAACGCTCCCTATTACAGACTATAGGGCGAGCTTCAAGAAATGAGAATGGGCAAGTTTTGCTATACTCTGATGGTTTTAGTCCAGCGATGGAAGCCGCTATTCGCCAAACACTTGAGCGCAGAGAACGCCAACATGCACACAATATTGCCAATGGGATTATCCCAAAAACCATCGTAAAGGCTCTACCGACAATGGGAGCTGATACTGAGAATTTAATCGCTGGAACTACGTCTGGTGCTGATGGTAAAAAGCGCCTTATCGCCAAGAAGGGTGGTCGCAAGGAAGGAGATTGGGCTCAAGGCCTAAAGTTGGGTGCTGGAGCATGGGGTAGTGGTTCTGGACAAGATGGTTCTACAGGGGTAATTAGTAATGGAGATTTACCAATTGAAAAATTAAAAAACCAATTGACATATGATGAACCGGATGATGTTCTCAATGGACTTGATTTACACCAAATTGAAACATTGGTAGTAGAACTCAATGCAGAGATGAAAGTGGCTGCAAAAAACCTAGACTTTGAACAGGCTGCTCGATTACGAGACAGAGTCTATGAGTTGCAACAATTACTCGATATGTGAAAGCATATCCGGCTTACCAATATCGCGAGTTTGATATGAGAGTCGCACCAGCCCTTGCACATGGCAATTGACCCTGAGTCCTTTGACGTCCCGGTAGTGGACTATGACTTCTCGGCCCTAACCACTCCTTCCTCATTGATAGACCAAATGGCAACTGCTGGCGGATTTACAGCAACAAAACTTGCTACTGCGAGGGATATTCTACGAGATATGAAATCAGAAATTGATGCAGTAGACGGTGATATCTCCAAGGTCTGTAACTGGCTTTCATTCCCCGCTTGTTTGTGTGCTACTGGAACTCGTGGATTCTTTGTTGAAGCATTGAAGCAACAGATGTTCAACGTAGTTTCAACAACTTGTGGAATGCTTGACCACGATATTGCCAGAGCTTACAAGCACTATTATCATGGTTCTTTTGAATTGGACGATATCGAACTGGGAGAGCATTCATTGATGCGCCTAGGCAATGTAATCGTGCCAAATGAATCATATGGCGAAATTATTGAAGCGATGGTCATGCCGGCTTTGGAAGACATTTACAAATGCAGACTAGAAGAAACTGGAAAAACTGGTGCTGATGCATGGATTGGATTCGGTTCCATCCAATTGGTTTGGGAATTGGGTAAGAGAATCGGAACACCTGACACCATCATTTACTGGGCTGCAAAACATAAGATTCCGATTGTAATTCCAGGAATTACCGATGGTTCGATTGGAGCACAATTATTCATGCTACGTCAAAAGCATCGTAGTTTCCATATCGACACCTTGGCTGATGAACAGTATATGTCCGATATAGCATGGGATGTTGAGACATCTAACGCTTTGATGATCGGTGGAGGCATCTCAAAGCATCACGTTATCTGGTGGAACCAGTATCGCGGTGGACTCGATAGCGCAGTATACATCACAACCGCACCTGAACACGATGGTAGCCTTTCTGGTGCAAGATTACGCGAGGCTATTTCTTGGGGCAAAATGCGCCCTGACGCCCCTAATATTTGTGTAGAAGGTGATGCGAGCGTATTACTCCCACTTCTTGGTAGTGATTTTTTCGGCCAATAAACCCAAGGGTGATATTATGAAAGCAGTTTACAAGGCAACTTTCCTTACTATTCTAATCTCTACGTCAATGCTAGCAGGTTGCTTTGGTGCAGATGGTTCAATTGGTGAAATTGTTGAGGAAGACCCTTTTTTCACCTTTAAAGATCAATTGGGCAACAATACATGGTACCACTATCCAGGTGGATTAAATGCAATGAATAACACTTCAGCACTTGGTGGAGATAATATTCCAATACGTTCTGCTGGAAGTTATTATGGCATTGGGTTGAGTACCTTTGAGCCTACAATGGGTATTACTTCTGCAGGTAATCTATACATGGCCAGTCACGGCAATGGCCCTTCAGGTTCCACAGCAGTAGTACAATGTACAGGATTAACTTCTATGACTACTAATTTAGATTATTCTTGTCAAAATGTCTATGGCCCAGTATTGCCAGTAGCCAATTCCAATGACCCTTACATCTATGTTGACCCATGGACGGACAGAATAATGAAATTTGACATGCATGCCCTACTTGGAATGACCGTAGAATGGTCTGATAACGAAGGCGACTCATGGGTTGGTCCAACTGTTGCTACTGGATACTCAGTACAAGATCATCAAACGATTGCTTCTTCACCATACCCTGCCTTATTGCATGAAACTTTGTGGGTATTTTGTATCAATGGAAACTTCCCATTCCCTGTATGTGCTGCTTCACAAGATGGTGGGGCAACTTGGGGACCTGAATTACCTGGCGCTCCGATAGATTGCCAGAGCGGTGGTCTTTCAGCACACCTAATAGGAGCGGAAAACGGAAACTTCTACAGAGGTCAAAACGGTTGTGATGGAAGCGGTTATTCAATGTATAAAACAGAAGATGGCGCTTTGACATGGAGTGAACATGTATTGCCTACTGAAGTCAGTGGAACTGCTGCTACTTGGAATGCTGAAGAAGCACAAGTTTCTGTTGATAATGACTCAAATGTCTATGCTATGTGGATGGGAATTGATAATTTACCATACTTTTCATATTCCTTAGATGATGCAAATACATGGTCTGAAGCACAAATGATCGCCCCTTCGCACCTTGAAGGAACTGGCTTCCCCGTCATCATTGCAGGAGATGCTGGAAGAGTTGCATTCGGCTATGTTGGGACTACTGGAGATGGTCTTTGGAATGGATACATTTCCATGATGACAGATGCTTTCAATGAAACTCCACTGATTACTACTGTGATGGTAAACGAGGCAAGTGACCCGCTTGATGATGCAAGCCCTACTTGTGGATACGAACGCTGCGGTGGATTCGGCGATTTCCTTGATATGCAAATTGATGCAAATGGAAGAGTTTGGTTTGCTTTATCTCACAACCCAACGAATTCGGGGATATATGGCAGTCTTACTATGGGTCCAAGTCTTCGTGGAGAAGTTATACCTCTTCCAGAAATGGCCGTTGGTGGACCTCAAACTCTGTGATTCAAGAATTCTCTTGCTGAGTTAAGAGATATTGAGTTGCACTTTCAAACACTGCATTACCTCTTGAAACAATTTTGTCTTGCCATATTGCATCATTCGGATTAAACACTCTAAGTAACCTTAGCCTGGTCCAATGAGACTTTGCACCAGCCTCGTCGAAATAGTCCCCCCATTGTGTCCAACGGTTTTCATCCATACTTGCTCTGATTACTTTGGTTGGTTTGAAGGTACCAAATTCTTGTGTTAAATATGTCCAAGAAATATCGGGGAAGCGATTGACTAAGCCTTGATGAATATCTCCTTTTATCTCATAACCAACACCGCTTTTGGCATCCAATAGTTCGATGTGGCCAGGGAATAATTGTTGTAATTCTACAAACCTATCAAAGTCGTTCTCTCTTAATTCAAGTGGCAGTAATAGTGTATCATGGCCACTTGGACCTAACCCTGTATGATGGTCGATGGCAAATATTTGTTTGATTGGAACGAGATTGATGTTGAGCCAATCTATCAGCATAGAAGGCCCTTTTTCTAACTTTGAACCACCATACTGAATCGATGTAGGATACTGATATTGCCCTTCTGCTACAGCTTGTTTAAGATTAGAAAAACCATGCTTCAAAATCAATAATAGGGCCCGAATATTGAATGAGTATTCATTCTTCTTAGGAACCGTCTTCGGGTTAATGAAATTCTTAATCTCTTCATATATGTCGGGAACTCCACCATACAGTTCATCTAAGCGAAGGAAATTTCTGTTTAAATCGACATTATTCTCATTAAATCGCCTCCACCAAGCCATTCCATAGGGATTGACCGCGTGAATAAAAATTACGGCATGACTCTCAAAAGGTTCTGATTTTGCTAATTTGTCCATGATCGACAACTGAATTGCAGAACCAGGGTAGCCTTCAACACCATGAACTCCGCTACTCGAAATTATGGCCTTTCCACAATCTAGTGAACCGATTACAGCAATATCTATCGCTAACTCCTCCGCCTCTGGGCCTTTCATTCCAAGTTTCAAACGTTGATGAGTCACATTATGGCCTGTGGATGTCAAGTCTTGGCAAGCAATTGCAAATCGTCCTGCCGCCTCGGCATAGGACTTTGAGAACCAACGACGTGCCATCACAACCAATCCCAGCAATGCCAAAGACATGAGGCCTTCGCCTTTATTTCATTCCTCAAATACCTCAACCTCTACTAATTGGAACGGCCACAGGGAATTAACTATGCCTCATCATTGTTGGATTGCTCCGATTAAAAACACCATCAATGCACTACGAATTGGCATTAGTGGCCTCCAACCGTCTCCATCACATGCAACTAATACTTGGTGAATAGATTCCAAATCGGGCCGTGGGAACTGATCTTCACTAACCTCACCCAATATTTCAATCTCAATCTTTGGAGATGGGGGGGTAGTAAGGTGTTGTGCCGAAAACTCCCCGCTCTTCCCCGCCATAGTCCTTGAAAACAAGATTCTCATTTCCTCTACCGTTTGATTATCCGACCACGCTCTCCTTCCAGAAATGTTGGCAGTTTTAGGGAATGGTTGTTCACTTACTAGAATCCTTACGATCGAGTCGACTACATCCATTTCTGAAACCCACCAATGCCTTGGCCGTGAATCTAATGCGATGGTATCATCGCATTTTATCGCATTATACCAGTTCTTAAGTATCGGGCAGCACCAAGTATCGTCGAAAGAACTTGGAAGCATGTGATTGATTATCAGATGAGAATCTACTTCACTAGTATCTATTTCAGTCTTATCAAAACCAGCAGTTACCAAGATAGTTTCACTACCATCTGCACCGATTGAGGATTGTTCCATGCCATCTATATATGGTCCTAGACCCAGTAAAACTACTCTGTGACCCTCTGTAATTGATGTTTCTTCAGATTTTAGAAATTGTGATTTTGAATATATCAATTCGGTAGAATACATCTCTGTGGCCCATTGATAATCCACATTTGGAATTACTATCTTAGCATCTGTTCGAAGCAGTCGAGAGATGGTTGCCCTGCCTATGCTACTATCGCTGCCACGAAGATGAACGACTGGGGTTGCCATATTCTACCCAGTAGCCTTCATCATTTGAAAGCAACCATACTGACATCATAACTGCCAAGTAGAATAGAATCGGGGTGCATATAATACTTTAAAATTACAATTTAAAAATCTAATTTACAATTATAAAATCAAGTAAATACTAGGCGTGATTCGATACAGAAGGGCCAATCCCAAACTGTCGAAAATTTATCGGCATCGCAGTCAGGAACAATCAATAATTCGACTACGGCAATAATGAATTTTCAATTAGTAAATAGTTGATTTAACACTATTAAGGCCAAATCCTAACACCACCATAATTAAAATCAATCTATCCTCAGATATGGCGAATTATCCTTAACCCCTATTGTAAAGTTAATTATACGACATTGGTCAAAATTAAATTAATATCGTTTTTTCAATTGAATTACAAATAAATTATACGACATTTCAATTGAAAATCGCATTTATATGTACAAAGAGTATAAGACCCCCCACGAACGAGCATTAAGTAAGCCGGACTACACTGGTGCAAGGAGATGGGAAAAATGCCAAAGGACAAATACGACATCCAGGAGTTACTCCAAAGAGATGTATATGTTAACGATAAGAAGGTTGGGACGATAGTCGGAGAACGACAGCATCCTAACGAAGCCAGAGTGCAATCTATGAGGATCCAAGTCGATTCCGAGATTGCAGGAGAATACATGCGCAAGCCTGCAGAACTTGCTCCACTACCAAAGGAGCTAGTGCACAGTATCCGTAACGATGGAACTGTAAGGCTTTCAAAGTCAATGCGAGAGCTACAACGCAGATGGAGAAACACAGTGCGAATTGATGAAAAATTGTATGCACCTGACGAAATGCTAGATAGAGCAGTACTAGACAATCAAGGAGACGAAATCGGAGTTATCACCGATTTGTTCAAAGTCAAGCGAACCTACAAAGGCGTAATAGTTCAAACTAGATCTGCTGTACAGATAGAATTCGGCGTTGACGCGTTAATACGAATTCCGATCACTGCCTTTTCACGTACAAGAGACAAACTAGACGAAGTAGTATTATCGCGAACATTTGATAAAGTATTGAACTTACCTTCATACATTACAATCAATGCTTTAGAAGAAGAGTGAATCAGGTAAAAACGCCTTATGATTCACCTTGACAGCGAATACATCACAGTATTATTATTCCGTCACTCTTATGACGGGGTTGTGAGTCGGCGGAATTACCCAAGCGCGGGTAGCTTAGTCGGTTGGAGCACCCGGCTGATAACCGGGAGGTCGCAGGTTCAAGTCCTGCCTCGCGCACCAAATTTCATTTATTATTGTAATTTCAATCGTTTCTGATTTTATATTTTAGAAGTAAAGAACATGAAGGGGCGGCGCTCACCCATACACGAGGCAGTACCCATGGTAGTCCTATCTGGAAGTAATTCGAGGTTGCTTGCAACCCAACTTGCTGAAACATTAGGATGGGCTCATCATAGTCTTGAAACCAGACGTTTTCCTGACACTGAAGGCTATACTCGTATCCCTGGAGAAATAATAGATGATGTTCGAAGTGAACCAGTAGTCTTGGTTTCCAACACATTCCCTGATGCTGGAATCATTGAAACATTGCTAATGTTGGAAGCGATTAATGATGTTCGAAGTGGCAGGATGGCAAACCTCCGAGAAATCGGACCTCAACAATTACCTGATGTCGGTCCAGGAATCATTCTTGCAATTCCATACTTCGGATATTCTAGACAAGATAAGAGATTCAAACCGGGCGAAGCAATTTCTGCACGTGCTATCGGCCAATTGATGGCATCTCGTTGTGATGGGATCGTCGTTTTTGATTTACATGCCCCGAAGGTACTGGAAGATTTGTCAGTTCCTGTTGCATTTACTTCTGCAATGCCTGAACTCGCTAAGCATTTACAAGATACTGTAGGACCTGATTTCATCTTGTCGCCTGATAAAGGTGCAATTGAGAGAGCCAGTGAAGTTGCAAGGACCATCGGTTGCCAATTTAGTTATCTAGAAAAGACCCGAATTGACGCCCACACCATTATTCACAAAGCAAAGGACTTGGATGTTAATGGCAAGAAGGTCGCAATCGTCGATGATATGATCGCTACCGGTGGCACAATTTGCCGTGCGGCTGAAGCGCTACGAAGTCAAGGAGCGATCGAAGTTCACGCTGCATGTTCACATGGATTATTCACCGGTGGTGCAATTACCAGACTACTAAAATATGTTGACGGAGTACATGCAACTGGTAGTTTATCAAACCCTAGAGATGTCATCTCCGGCGGACCTGCTTTAGCGCGAGGGGTCAACCAATTAATGGAAACATTAGAGTGGACAAAATAGGCATGGTGTGCTTTTTACAGGCATTTACTAGGTAATTAGTATTGATATTTGGTTTATGGTCTTAACCGTCGCGCTTTAATATGTGAGTATAGGCGCAAGACTGCCTTACATGAGGACGGAGTGATATCCAATGAATGTACACGTAAAATTTGAAACCCCAAGCGAAGTCTCTGATAAAATCTACGAGATGATTACTGCGAACACCAACGGCCGCCTAAAAAGAGGCAGCAATGAAGTGACTAAGACGGCTGAGCGCGGAACCGCTCAATTCATTATTCTTGCAGAAGATGTGAACCCACCAGAACTATTGGCTCACATTCCTCTAATTTGTGAAGAGAAAGGAATCCCATACGGATATGTTCCTTCTCAAGAATTCCTTGCACAGGAAGCTAACCTTCCAAAGGGTGTCCAAGCTGCATCAATTGCTATTATGGAAATCACCAAAGGTGCACAAGAAAAATTCAACGAAGTTGTAGAGCTCATCGCAGCCTTAAAGGCGTGAGTCCATTAATATTAGGAGATGGAAATTATGAGCGAAGAACTAGGTGGATGGCCTGCTGAAGTAGTAGAAATTGTCGGTCGTACAGGTATGACCGGAGAAGCTACTCAAGTCAAGGTCCGTGTCAACGATGCGCCAAACCCACGTGACGTGGGTCGCATCATTACTCGAAATGTTTTGGGCCCAATTCGCGTTGGCGATTTATTGATGCTCAAGGATACAGGTCGCGAGGCCCGTAAGATTGGTGGACGGTGAAGATTATGCCTGAACGCAGAATTTGTACTTTCTCTGGTGAGGAAATCGAACCTGGGACTGGGATGATGTTTATTCGACGTGATGGAAGCATCATGTGGTTTAAGAACTCCAAGGCCCGCAAGAACATGATCAAACTGAAGAGAAATAGCCGCAAGGTAAAGTGGACACGCCACTTTGTCAAGGGCTCAGATTAATTTCTCTCTCTAAGATTATGACCCAGCAGTCACTTTGGGATACTGTTGCCAACAATGCATAAATATATGTTATTGTAATGTTAATTCAATTTTCATTGAGGGGTTTCGTTTTAAAGGAGTCGCTGGTGGCTCGCTTTGGTGAACACTATGGAGACTACATACATCATGATCAAACCTGACGGCGTACAACGTGGACTTGTTGGAGAAATTATCGGACGATTTGAGCGCAAAGGTCTCAAATTGGCCGCATTAAAATCTGTTGTTCCAAGTAAAGAAATCGCTGAAACTCACTATGAATGTCACTCAGCACGCCCATTCTACCCTGGACTGATCAAGTTCGTAACATCTGGACCTGTAGTCTGTATGGCTTGGACTGGCGTTGATGCAATCGCTGTTGCCCGCACCCTTATTGGCGCAACAAATGGACGCGAAGCAGCACCTGGAACTATTCGAGGTGACTTTGGCATGGACATGGGTTACAATATGATTCACGGCTCTGATGCTGCTGAAACTGCTGAGTTTGAACTCAACCTCTGGTTCCCTGAAGGTCTCATGCAATGGGACAACTTGATGGGCACTTGGGTCTACGAATGAAACAAACCAGCTCAACCACCTGCTGGACGGACGGTGAGGAATATGACGGAAGAGCAGGATAACTCTAATTCACTTAAACCTGATACCGCTGTGCAAGCGGTTGAGAAAGTTGAGAAAGGACATAACCGTCAACCAATCGTTTCTGTTTTAGGCCATGTTGACCATGGTAAAACTAGCGTTTTAGATTTAGTTCGCTCTATCGGTAGTGAGCGTCAAGCCAGTGTAATGGATAGAGAGGCTGGAGGGATTACTCAGCACATTGGTGCTACTGAAGTTCCAGCAGATATTCTCAATGAAACCTGTTCAGAGATGATGCGAGGAAATAAATTCAAATCACCGGGGTTACTTTTCATTGATACACCTGGCCATCATTCATTCGTTTCACTTCGTAATAGAGGTGGTTCAGTATCTGATATCGCAATACTAGTCATAGATATTATGGAAGGGCTACAACCACAGACTATTGAATCGTTGAAAGTATTACGCGATTCAAAAACTCCATTTGTAATCGCTGCTAACAAAATAGACAGGATTCATGGGTGGATGTGTGAAAAGAACCGTTCTTTTATTGAATCGTCGAAAAATCAACGTAGCGATGTAATCGATTTGTTTGAAGCAAGATATTGGAAATTGCTTGGCCAGTTTGCTGAACATGGTTTCAATATTGAAAGATATGACTTAATCAAAGATTTCCGTAATAACGTCGCACTAGTTCCTATGAGTGCTAAGGAAGGCGAAGGACTTCAAGATTTGTTAACGGTCACTGTTGGTTTGGCTGAGAGATTTTTAGAGGAGAGATTAACTGATACTTTGGGCTCAACCCAAGCGACTGTGCTTGAGGTTAGAGAAGAAATAGGAATGGGCAAAACCATTGATATCATTCTTTACCGTGGTGGATTAAAGGTTGGAGACAAGATTATGTTGGCTGGTCCTGATGGTCCATATCAAACACATATCAAAGGATTGAAGCGTCCTAAGGGTATGTCTGAAATGCGTGACGCAGGTAAGCGTTGGGTCAATTACGATAGCGTGGAGGCTGCTTGCGGAGTCAAAATCGTTGCACCGAATCTGGAAGGTACAATTCCTGGAACTACTCTTCACATCGCAAATACAAAAGAAGAAATAAAAATTGCCAAGCAAGCAATACGAGATGAATGGAGAGATGTTTTCAACCAAATGCCAATCATGTGCACTCAATGTAGTGAAGTATTCTCACGAACTGACTTCAAGACCCACACAAAAGAGGCAGGTCCTTGTCAAGATGCTGAAGAAGAAAAGAAAGGAATTGTCATCAAGGCTGATACCGTTGGTGGCTTAGAAGCACTCGCATTTGAATTGTTCAAATTGAAGATTCCTGTTCGCAGAGCAACGGTTGGAGTAGTAAACAAAAAAGATATCTTAATGGCTCAGAGTGCTCATGACCCATTATACAAAATAATTTTAGGTTTTTCTACCAAAGCAAATTCCGAAGTTACTGATGGTTTGAAATCGGGAGACTCTGAAATTAACTTCATCAGTGGTGAGATAATTTACCATGTATTGGATGAATATGAAGAATGGAGAGAGAAGTTACAGGCTGAAATTGAGGCTGAATTAAGAGAATCCTTGGTTTATCCAGGGCATCTCCTCTATCTTAGAGACCACACATTTAGAGCTAAAGGTCCTGCGATTGTCGGAATGAGAGTTGTTGGTGGAAGAGTTCACATCGGTCAGAGAATTATGAAGTTGGATGGAACTCCTGTTGGTCAAATTAAATCATTGCGGACGCGTGGTGGGGATGATGTCAAAGAAGGCTCTACTGGGGATGAGTTGGCTGTTGCAGTCCAAGGGCCAACCGTTGGAAGACATATCGAGGAATTGGATGAATTCTATGTCGATGTCCCTGAATCCCATGCAAAGCGATTAAAGAATATAGAATTAGATCCTAAAGAACAGGAAATTTTTGAACAATTAATCAAATTACACCGCAAAGAGAATCACTTCTGGGGAAGATAATTGCCAGTATTAGATAACTCGTCCAATCAATACTCCAATGATTACTGCATAAATTAAAATACGTCCGCACACTAATGTATGGAGTGATTCAGTGATTGATTTACTTGAGATTAAACGACATAATTACCGCGCACATTCATATAAGGAAAGGTAGGGACGCAATATGTCCTTAGGGGTTAATTATCATGGAAGCAGGATTTCAACCAACACAGGCTGCAGCACCAGCAGGCCAAGCACAAGACTTGATTGCAACAGTAGCAGCAATTTCTCACAGTTTGATGAATGAAGTTAGTAAAGTTATCATTGGAAAGAATGAGAACTTGAGAAGAGTTACTGTAGGTATACTGAGCAATGGAAACATGTTGCTTGAAGATTTCCCTGGACTAGCAAAGACACTCCTCGCCAATACCTTTGCTCAAGCACTTGGATGTAAATTCAAGCGTGTTCAATTCACCCCGGATCTACTTCCTTCAGATATTATGGGTACATACATGTATGACCAAAAATCTGGAGACTTTAAATTACGAGCTGGACCTCTATTCACCAACATTCTACTGGCTGACGAGATTAACAGAGCGCCTCCAAAGACTCAAGC
>DAJY01000068.1:2103-2913 GCA_002499015.1 Euryarchaeota archaeon UBA242 | reverse complement strand
GTATTGAGGAAAAAGGTGGAAGATGGTTCATTATTATCTGAGTGAGCGTGCGAATCTTCACCATCAGCGGGTGTGATTGTATCATCTACTAATCCGAAACATCCGGTTAAAATCAAAAGACTGGCCAAAGTTAATACATTTATTGTTCTCAATAGTTGCATGAATGGCCCTCTGCATGGAACTACTTGAACATATTTCACGAGAATGGCTTTCTAGGGGGGTAATCCGAATATTGTTATGCGCGGTGGTTTGTCAAAGGAGCAATAACCGCGCATGTTTGTTTATTTTGATGACCTTTTTATGTTAAGTTCATAAGCCGTCGCGGAAGGAAGAGGATATGGAGAGGGGTGTATCTCAATGCTGAACGTCACGGCCCGACAAGAATTGATGAGTAAAATCGTTGAAACTCTTGGTATGGTAGTAGAAGATGCGAGATTTGATTTTGAGGAGGATGGACTACACATTTGTGTAGTGGACCCTTCTCACGTCGCAATGCTGAAATTGGATGTAGATGCAGCAGCATTCGAAACTTGGGAAATTGATGAGAACAAGATCGGTTTTGATGTTCGTAAAGTAAAGGAATTGCTAACTTTGGGTGGCGCCAATGATTTGATTGAATTTACATATGGTGATGAAACCGGAGTCCTAACAATAAACTTAGGAAATATTGACCGTAACATCCGTCCATTAGATAATTCAGTAATGAATTCACCACCAGTTCCAGATCTTGACTTCCCATGCAAGTTAGTTATTGGGGGCGCTAAATTTTCCCAAGCACTTCGTGCAGCTCGCCAAGTTGGCGATTTGGTC
>DAJY01000068.1:0-1929 GCA_002499015.1 Euryarchaeota archaeon UBA242 | reverse complement strand
GAATGCGCTGAAACTGCCCGTTCACAATACTCATTACAATATCTGGTGGGAATGGCCAAGATTTTCGGGTCACTCGAAGAAGTATCACTTGGGTTTGGTAACAATTTCCCACTTTCAATGAAGTTTTCATTCAGTGATGGAGCAGCCGAAGTTCAATATTTCCTAGCACCACGCGTTGAAAACGACAATTGAATAATTCAAACAATAGTTTGAGTTGCTTATTTATTCTCATTGAGAATAATTATAATTGAGATCAGTATTCTCTCCAACCGTGCTTACAATTTTTACAAGTTAACATCCGTGTTTCAGGTTCATCTGATGAACGAGTTTGTTCAAGGTATGCAAAAACTTCCATCTTGTCACACTTTGGGCACATGTATGATTCGGTTGTTAGTACTCCATGCCTCTCATCAGAATCTTTGATGACATCAAACACTCTACCCCTAGCAGCGGTGCTAGACTTTGCTTGAGAGAGGTCAACATCCTTGCCATCTGCGCCTTTAATTACGACATTAGCAGGGCCATTATACTCACATTTATAGTTCGTACAAGCGATATTACCCTTAGGGTTTGGGAATGCGAGAGTACCACATGAAGGGCAAAACATACATCAACCCCAAACTAAACTATATTTCAATGTATGTCACATTTATTATTACTCTTATTGAATTAAATAAATATCTTATTTATTCAGCGATGATGAATTTTAAGGACAAGGGTCAAGGTTGAGTGTTGATTGGGTTGAGTTATGTGGCTGTGGTATGATTGGAGGGCCGCTGCTGTTGCAGATGGCAATGGTAACATCGTGGATGAAGAAATATGGGACGGAAATTATCCTCAACATGCCATCATTGAGAGATTACAACTCATAGCCAAAGGTGGAATGATCACAGAAGCAAAAGTTCTTGCTGAACGTTTTCCAGAAGCGACAGTATTGTTGCATGGTGAGGAACAATTGCCAGATGCAGATTGGCCATTTCCAGATGCTGAAGCACAAGCCTCAGCAGATGCAGCAGCTATCGCAATGTCAAAACTTGGAGTTGCTATGGCTGCTGGTGACCCGGATAAGCGCCTAGAGTATTTGGTTCGAGCAAGTGATGAGATGAGAACTGCCCATCTAACCATGGAAGCACGGCTTGTTGAATGGGTTGTACTATTCCTACCCAATGCTAGATTTGGTGCTGATAGGTCTGCACTTGGAAATATTGTATCTGACTCCGATGACTTGGAAATGCTGGCTAAGAAATTAGGTGTTGAATCACCTCCAGTAGGACCATCTAAGAGTGAATGGAAAGCATTACGGGAATTTGGTGAAGGTGTCTCAACCTTTAGAGGTCGCTTAGACCGTTTAGAGAATGCAGTTCGTACATTGGCAACAGAACATCTACCATCTAATTCTATGTTAATCGGGCCACTTTTGGCAGCACGACTCTGTGTTGAAGCACACGGAAGAATGAGATTTGCAAGGTTGCCAAGTGGTACTGTACAAGTATTGGGTGCAGAAAAAGCATTTTTTAATCACCTAAAGACAGGTGCTCCACCACCTAAGCATGGACACATTTTCATGCACCCATGGGTATCACGTTCACCTAAATGGATCAGAGGGAAAATATCTCGAACACTGGCTAGCAAAATTAGTATTGCAGCAAAAATAGATGCTTTTGAGGGGACTCCTTGGACAGAGGCAGATGTCGAATTAGTGGAAATCCGCATTGAAGAGATTCGTAAAAATTTCCCAACTCCCCAATCCCGCTTACAGAGATGAGGTGTTTTTTTGTCTAAAAATAGCAGAAGCAGAAAGGAGGATTTATCCTGGGCTGTGCTCAAAGATGGTCGCGCATTGTGGACTATCAATGCCAACCCAAGGTCTTCAGTTTATGGAGAATCGTTGCGTAGATTTTCTGGAGTTGAATATCGTCGCTGGGACCC
>DAJY01000044.1:26324-27716 GCA_002499015.1 Euryarchaeota archaeon UBA242 | reverse complement strand
TCTGGTATCATGGATGTCGTCCATATGCACGGGCAATTGAGGATGCTTCGGTGCGAGGTAAGTGGAAAGAGCGAAGAGCGAATGGAGCCAAGCGACCTTGAAAGTGATTTTCAGTTCTGTACATGTTGCGAAACTACAAGTCGCTTGCGACCAGACATCGTTTGGTTTGGAGAACAGCCAATGAATATGGTTGAAATCTACAATAAAATTGAGACCTGTGATGTCTTCATTGTGGTGGGAAGTTCTGGTCATGTATATCCAGCAGCAGGTCTCGTTAATTTCGCCAAACAGTTTAATGTGCAGACAATACTAATCAATCTCGAGGAACCTTTGAATTCTTTTATGTTTGATGAAACTCATTTTGGCAGTGCAGGGAAAATCCTTCCAAAACTAGTCAACGAATGGATTGAGCAAAGTTCATTGTGTTGAATAAAGTCTTCACAATTATTCTTCAGCAGGGGCTGAATACCAACGACCTTGGAATGAATTATCAGTATTATCGATATGAATAAATAAGTTCAATGAAGTCCATACAAGTGTATTGAAACCATCCCCTAAGTTATCCTCTCCACCTGCTTTAGTAACCATAAAGTCAAGGTTATCGGATCCAGAATGCCATTCTTGCCAGAATGAAATATCTCCACCAGCACTAAAGAAGTTGAATGTTGCATAATCGCGAGTAAAGAACGAACAATGGTCACTCGCACATGATTCTGCACTCTCCCAGTGAATATCGTTTTGCGCAGTATCTTGGAAGGCCATCTCATCTTCGACAACCACTCTTAACCACTCGTTCATTTGACTCAAGTTTCCTTCATCAGCACCTGCAGTAGCAATTCCTAAATCATAAGGACCATAACCAGGAGGTGGGATTATTGGGTAATTGAGAGAAACCATATCGAAGTTCATATAGGCCTTGACATTGACATCATCTGGCAAATGATTGACAAAGGCAGTTGAACCTTTGAGACCTTCTTCTTCACATGCCCACAAAGCTGCTGCGACAGTATGGTCCCATTCACGGCTGGCTATTGCTTGAGCAACTTCCATACTTACAGTTGACCCACTGGTGTCATCATTAGCACCTTCACTGGTACCGCCACCAGGTAGCGTAAATGCATAAGCAACATCAAAATGACCGCCCAGTAATATAATTTGATCTGGATATAAGAGTCCATATTTGTAACCTACAACATTGATTTGGTCAGGGTCATCCTCGTAGTGGGTAACGACTACTTCATCAAAACCATAGGTCTCCCAAATTGCTGCGATTCCATTCGCTGCAGCCTCATAACTTGCTCCACCATCATGGATAGATGCGCTTGCACACCAGCGGTTATTCCAATCGGTAGTCAACATATCAATCGTATCAAAGGCACGACGTCCATCGAC
>DAJY01000044.1:24193-26089 GCA_002499015.1 Euryarchaeota archaeon UBA242 | reverse complement strand
TCAGTATCTATTATCAATAATTCAATAGTTGATACAGTGGAGGAATAAGTCCAGTTCATTGCATCTCTAAAGACATTATATTCATCGACAAAGAACATTCCTGCAGAGCGATGAACCTTGAAATCAACATTTGATTCCACTTCTAAGAAGTATGGTTGGCCGCGTATTGCAACCAATGTTTGTTCTTCACTAACAGTAATATCAGCAATGACTTCGTTTGCAGAATCTTGTCCAAAGCAACCAGAGAGTGGAGCTAATAGAAATAATGATACTAAAAATAAAGCCTGAAATCCGCGCATCTTTTTCACCTGTCTATTTGTTAGCCCCAATTACATGGTTCAAGAATATCTTGACCACCCATAAATGGTCGCAAAACTTGAGGAATACTGACTCTACCATCTGCTAATTGCATCTGTTCCATAATCGCAACCAATGCACGAGAAGTTGCCACAGCAGTTGAATTTAGAGTATGTGCAATAGGCTGACCAGCATGGCCAGGTTGGCCATAGCGAATGTTCAATCTATTGGCTTGATAATCGGTACAATTTGAACAAGAGACGATTTCTTTGTATTGGTCAGCACCTGGAATCCATGCCTCAAGATCGTACTTTCTTGCCGCAACAGTACCCATATCGCCGGTGCAGATATTGACCACTTGGTAATGAATCGACAAACTATCCCATAAGTCAACACAATTTTGCAATAATTCTTCTTGCATTTGCCATGATTGCTCTGGTGTTGCGAAAACGATTTGCTCAACTTTTGTGAATTGATGGACTCGCCAAATCCCTAAATCGGATTGACCGTGTGAACCAACTTCCCTGCGGAAACATGGAGAAACAGCAACTATTTTCAAAGGTAATTGTTCTTCAGGGATAGTCTCATTCATGAACATCGCTGTCAATGGGTGTTCTGCGGTTGCTATCATGTAGAATTGTTCAGGTTCAACTCCATACATCACAGTTTCAAAGTCAGCCAAGTCAGTAACGCCTTCGTAGGCTTCTCTATTCATCATGGCAGGGGGCTGAACGAAAGTGAAGCCCCTTTGTCGAATGAACTCAACTGAATATTGTTGTAATGCAAATTCTAAGCGAGCCAAGTCACCCTTTAGGAAGAAGAAACGTGAACCAACAATCTTTGCTGCTCGTTTCAAATCTACCCATTTATTGAGTTCAATTAATTCGTTATGAGTACGAGGTTCAAAATCAAAAATTGGTTTTTTACCATGAACGCTGTGTTGTGTATTACCACCTTCATCCTCACCTACTGGTACATCTGGATGAAGGATATTTGGAATTGTCATTCTAATCTTATCCCTTTGAGCAAGAGCTTCATCAGTTGCACTTTCTGCTGTAGTAATTTTTGTTCCTAAATCTGCAACTTGAGCCTTAATCTTCTCCGCTTCATCACGGTTTCCTGCTTTCATCGCTTCTCCAATACCCCTAGCAGCACCATTCTTTTGCTGCCTCAGTTGGTTGGTTTGATGTTGTAAATCTCTCCACTTAAGGTCTAGGTCAATCACTTGTTGAACTTTATCATGTGCGATACCGCGTTTATCGTGATCCGCAAATATCAATTGCGGGTTTTCTCTAAACAAGGTAATATCAAGCATTATTTTCACCAACTAATTCCGAAATCTAATAACGATGTTCCAATGAAGAATAATCCTGTGATTAAGTATCCTAAGATTGCCCCACCATTGAGCAGAGGTAATCCTGCTTGTGCTTTCCCTTGGGCAACGAAATACATCAATGCTGCATATCCACATAGGCCACCGACCAATGCTCCCATTGCGACAGGTATTGCTGCAGACTCATCGAGCCATTGAGCGCATGAAAGGACTAACATTCCAGGGAATATTACATCGCCAAGACCCATAAACATCGCTTCTCCACC
>DAJY01000044.1:23647-23970 GCA_002499015.1 Euryarchaeota archaeon UBA242 | reverse complement strand
CCTTTATCGCTAATCGATGTTTGACCTTCCTTGAATGAATATCCTTTGCTTTGAGGAGCAACTAGCAGAATTGGTAATCGTAAATTAATCATCGTATCAGCTAAGTCAAGCATGTGTTTAGACTTGTAAACGGCCCACGCATCATATATCGCTGCTACTATCATGAAGATGATAATAAGTGAAGGAACGAATGCAACACCGAGCATTACGATGACTCCTGAGCCAACCAATACTCCAACGGTGTTAACCACATACCATTCACTGTGAACATATAGCAAAATCATCAATGCAATAGCAACGATCAATCCGACCAAGAATGGTCC
>DAJY01000044.1:22356-23429 GCA_002499015.1 Euryarchaeota archaeon UBA242 | reverse complement strand
TCAACAAAATAACCAGTTGTGAAATCATCATCAACAGGGAATGAAATTCTGTTAACCAGTGCCTCGCCATGAAGCCAGTGTGCTGTATCACCTGTGGTGATCAGCATGTCTGTATATCCAGAAACATCCAAGTCGGTTAATCTAGCAGATTGAATAGTTTCAGCGAAATCCATCAAATGCATTTTTGTTTGTTCCACTACTTCAACTTCAGCGGACTGATTCCATTCAAAGCCAAGAACATTACCATTATTTTCTCCAAGTAGGATAAATCCTGTATCTGCACTCGCATTTTCCATTGTCACGTCAGACCATGGTGAATGCCCGAAATCAGAACTTACATAATAGCCGGTAGAATTTCTTACGAATGCAGTTGTAGCAGGTACCATCGTATTTTCCATAGGTGCATCGACATTTGTTTCTTCTAATTCAACAATACATACTTGTGTTGGAGTGGTGATTAGTAATCTATTCTCAGAAATGACTTCAGAATATAGGACTCCTTCTGTAATACCAATGTTAGTTGGTAATGCCCATGCTGCTTGATAGACCAATTGTTCTCCAAAAACCCTGTAATGGAATATTGAATCATCGTTGGAAACCACATACATTGAGTCATCGATTAGAACTGCTAAAGAACAAGCAGTATACATATTTGATAGAGGAATTAATCCTTGAATAAGATCTATTTGGTGACAAGCATATGTGTTCAATTTCTCACCACTATCCATATCGATAGTCCAAATCCAAACACCGTTTGTAAATGTTGCAATATTACCATTTAGTACAACTCTTGTATCGCCTAGGTCGTTGCCAGGACTGCGTTGCTGGACAACCTGCCATACCGGTTCGCCGTCAAACGGCTGACCATGCCAATAACTTACAGAATCGTCCCAAGGTCCATCGGCTTCCCCAGTCAATTCTGTTGTTAGAAAGCCCTCCATTCCATAATTTATAAGATATGATTCACTAGTATGGGTTGATGCAGCATCGTATTCAAAAGGTTCAGCATCAAAATCGATTACCATCATATGAGCGAGAGGTACTGTTGAGTACATCAATGCCATTGCTAAAAT
>DAJY01000044.1:0-22163 GCA_002499015.1 Euryarchaeota archaeon UBA242 | reverse complement strand
ACTCCGGTAAAAATAAAGATAAAAAACAATTCCATTGCGATATATTTGACTTGAGTAGCACCTGCTTCTCCAAATGCATGTAGGCCAGCAATATCATACCAAGGTCTGATAAAAAGTGCAATTAAAATGGTAATAACGAACATAAATGCCATTCCAAACATTCCAGGTAACTGGTCTTTTATTGAATCAAAAAATGATTCAGCACGAAGTTCTCTCTCGATTGCAGCGAATTTATCGGAAATATCGCGGTCCGTATTACCGGACTCATTGTCGTCGCTCATAACAGATGCGAGTTCGGGCTTGCATATGACTGTCACGCCCATACCATTCCCCCCTAAAGGGGGAAAATCGTATGCTTTATAAATTTAAAATATTATTAAAATGCTAATCCTGACCTCTAGGGTCTTTTGGCCCATCAGCACTTTGAATCTCAACACCATGTTCGCCTAGATAGCCTACACCATTTTCTCCCATGAAACCACCATCGACAATAACAACCTTTGAAATTCCAGAATGGTGTATTAGTTTAGCGCACATCATACAAGGTTCGCCTGTAACGATTAGCCATGCACCATTGGTAGAGACTCCATTGGCTGCTGCATTACATATCAAATTCATTTCAGCATGGTGACAGCCGATTTCAACCCGTGTACCAGATACAACGCTTTGGCTATCTCTCAAACATTCTTCACCACCACAAAGGCGTCCTCCACCTCTTGGTCCACCGTTATAGCCATCCATCAAGATTACATTTCTCGCAGGATCAACCAACAGTGCGCCGAATTTTCTGCGAGGGCAATTAGAAGCCTCAGCCAAAGTTAAGCATTGTTGAATACGGATTGCTAAATGCTTGTCCTTCATACTCTCACCCAATCCTTGCTAACCCTATCCTTGTTTCATCTCTTCGCTAGTAAACTTAGGTCCTCATCGCTATCAAGATACAATAGTCCGAGTATATTTCCTTGTAAATACAAGGTGCCAAGGCTGACGACAAGACCGACATCCTGCGGTTCTTCGTCCTCTATTATGGATAATGCACTTTCTGGATATTCAACTGCTGAGATGTCGCAATCAATCGCCATGAAGTGATTCATCAATTGTTGAGGTTCAATACCAGGATATCTCCCTCCTTGCGGAGCGGTGATGATTATTTGACGAGGTGGATTTTTTTGACAGTATTCAAGCAATGGGGCAATGAATGCGCCTATTTCTTGCTGAGGTGAAGCTGCAAAAATTAGCGACCATGCTTGAATTTTATAACTTTCAATCATATTTGCAACCTCAGGCATTATTCTGGCCATGCCGCTTGGGTTATGAGCCCCATCGAGCAAGAATTCATGACCACCTGTTTTTCCAGCAGGAATAAATTGCATACGAGCAGGCCAACGAATTGAGTTCTTTGCCTGCCACACAGTTGATGTGTCCATCCCGGTTCTCTTCAATGTTTGATCAACAAGGATTGCTGCCTCTTGTCGGGTGGTAACCATCTGTGGAATCTCAATAAAAATAGGCTGAGCCGGAAGTGGTATTTCACCAAGTTCAATGTTTCCAGCGGCTTGACATTCCTCACGCATTGCCGCTTTGATATCCTCATTTTCAGGGTCGCGAATAATCACCTTGACACCAGGCCTTGCTATCGCGACCTTCTCCTGCGCGATTTTACAGATGTCATCTCCTAAGATATCGGTGTGTTCGGCCGAAATAGACGTGATGATACAGGTGTCGGCTGGAGCAGTTCTAGTAGCATCTAGTCTTCCACCCAACCCAGTTTCCAAAATTAATACATCGACATTGTGGCTAGATGCTGTAACCATAGCACAAAGGTATGTGATTTCAAAAAAAGTCAAGTCAATTGCAGGACTTTCTTCACTAATCTGCTTAACTTCTGCCAATGCACTATCAAATAAATCACTAGCTATTGGCACTCCATCAATTCTAATTCTTTCTTCAATTCTGCTAACATGTGGTGATGAGAATAATACGGATGAATGGCCGGAAAGTTGTACTGAAGCGGCTAATATTGCACAAGTTGTGCCTTTTCCATTGCTTCCTGCTACATGAAAAATATGAGTATTATCAAATTTTAGGTTCAATCGGTCGAGTGCCTGTTTGGTATTGAGTAAACCCAAAGCCATTCCTTTGGATTTAGAAGAATTTAGCCATTGGCGAACATCTTCCATAGTCTGCCCCATGTCAAGGCTCATGGGTATATCTCATAGCATCTTTGGCGAACATTATTTTAATCACTAAAATTATTGCTAATATTTATGGAGTATTTTCTAATTGGAAAATTAATTTTGCAATTGAACTCTCACTACCAAAAACGACGGGTTCTTGCATATTCCACTTCTGCTTTATGAATCGTATGTAATAGTGAATCTAAGTCATTTGGAGTAACCTTTCTCAATACACGTTGAGCGGTCGCTTCTCCAATTCCTCTTCCCATCAAACATAGAATTGCATCATATCCTCTGTTGGCCACAGTGGTTGCATTCTTCATCATACGCCCCTCATCCTTAGGATCGGTTGAATTAACCCATTCGACAAGCATTTTTTGCATTCCTTCTCTCGCACATGCCATCATTAGGCCTTTGCATTTCAGACATTGTTTGACATCGTCCATCTCTTTGTATCTAGCAACTCTAAATCTTCTAGTCGCTTTACATTTCAAGCAACATAATACAGCTCTCTCATTCTCTAACCTTAGTTTCAGTCTTGCCCTTACAGCAGCATTATCCCAATTTGGCAATAGCATATCTCGGCTATTGTGGTTTGAGATACCCAAAGGACCAGTTGCGGTTATTTCTATGCTGATTAAACCAGATTGGATTGCATGAACTATATCTCTCGCACCATCAACATCCATTCTTTCATGGAATAACTTTCCAAGAACTTCCTCCATTACCACAGTACCACGGTACTTTTTCAACAGTGATTGGAGATTTATTTTTCTCGGGTCAACACCATGCCTTAGTATTGCAAAAGTTTTTGCAACTTGAGCAAATCTCCATCTTACTTGACGAGAATTTGGCAATGTTACGCTTAGCAGTCCAGTGATTGCATCAGGTGGTGTATCCATCAACCAATTTAGGAAATCACGACCGTTAACACCTGAAACCTGTAACGATATTCTTGTCGGTTCAACCACTAATCTTCCCCATCCACCTGATTTTGTACTGGCCATCGCTAGTAGGAATTGGCCGATTGCTTCATTGATTCTTGAACCATTACAGGAGTTGATTACTACAGCATCATCTCTTTCTTCAATGGTTATTTTACGGTCTGTAGGAAGGTGACCAGTTGCTTCAATATGACTGCGAATCGCTTCACTGAGCAAACTCATCGCCTCACCATCGATAGGATGGTCGGATAGTTTTGAATCTCGTTCTGCAAAGATTCCGTTAACATCTAGGCCAACTTGATTTTCACTTTCTTCATCATCGCCTTCATCTTCTACTCCTTCAAGCAAATTCAAGTCATCGGCAACCAATTGACGAAGGCGACCAATATCTCTGGCAACTTCTTTTGGCACCGGTGGTAATTCTCCAGTCCATTGAGGTGCATGGGCTTGATCGGTAACCGGAGTTACCAGCAATTCTGACTTTTCAGAGTCTGCATCAATGATCAACCAGGTTCTTCCAGCCATAACGAAACGCCTTGTAGAACCATCATCATCTTCACCAGAATCGTTCAAACTCAGTACGAAAGCCTCATCGACGCTTCCTAAAGTAGAGCGTGTCACAGCATCTCTAACGCGATACTTTTGCTTATCAGGTATCATTGAAAGATGGTTTGTAACCCATTGTCTAGTTCTTCCAGCAGTTGAGATCCATCCCTTGGAGAATCGTTTGGGAACTATGACCTTAATGTTCTTTATCGCATTAGGGATTTCATCTTCAGGTATTGTGAACAGTGGCCTTTCTTCAGGCAATTCCTTACCCTTTGCCAATGCTTCCACACGTGCGAGTTCATACACAGTTTTAGGCCATCTATACCAAGGAATTTCAACTGGGTCAGTACAAATCCTTACAACCCATCCTTCCGATAAGATGGTTGCAATATTTTCAGTATCCTCTTGGCGCCATCGTTCAAATTGACTACTATTGGCAATACATTCAGTCATCTCTGAAATAGGTACAGCTCCGAATGAATGAGCCATTAAAACGATTTGATTTGCAGCAACAGAATAGGGCATATCTCTCCATTCAACAGGCTCAATTTTTCCTTCCATTGCTCGCCTAGCAATGACAGCAGCCTCAGCCACATCATCTGCATTCCAAGACAATAAATGACCTCGTCCTAATCCACCTAAACGATGGTCTGCTCGACCAACACGCTGTAACATTGAATCAACAGAACGAGGACTTTTGATCTGCACAATACGATTGATTTTTCCAACATCTATTCCCAATTCTAAACTGGATGTACAAACTAAACCAGATAGTTTTCCTTCCCGTAAATCATCTTCCATTTTTTGACGCGTTGCAGTGGCTAAGGAACCGTGATGAACTCCAATCGATAGGTCGGGTGCCATACTCGACAATCTGCTAGCAATCGTTTCAGCATCGTTTCTAGAATTGACGAATACCAAACAAGGAGGATCTTTTCTCAAAATCTCATTCAATCTTCGATATGTTGCGTGTTCTCTTGGAGATTGGATTGCTAATTCCATACAACCGATTTCATCTTCAGCGGTTGTAGGTTCTGCTTCTACAGTCAATTTTGTATCTCTATGACCCATGGCAACAACCGCTTTACCTTTTTTTGGTGAAAGCCATTCAGCGACTTGTTGAGGGTTGCCGACAGTAGCGGATAACCCGATTCTCTGAACCGGTTGGCCTGTCATCATCTCCAATCGTGATATTCCAATATTCAATTGCCAACCTCTTTCACTGGCCGCCAAATCATGAACTTCATCAACGATTACTACCTTGACACTGGTCAATAACTTTCTCAAGTTTTTACCAGTAAACATCAATTGGAATGTTTCTGGAGTCGTCACCAATAGATGCGGTGGGTTGCGAACTTGTTTTGCTCTTTCATTCTGAGTTGTATCACCATGCCTCAAACCTATTTTGAGTCCAACCGCTTCAGCGATTTCACCCAATCTTCGGTCTACATCCCGATTCAATGCTCGCAATGGCGTGATGTATATTATTGCTAAAGGGTCCCACTCTTCTTCTAAACAACGATGCAGAATCGGTAATACTGCTGACAGAGTTTTTCCTGAGCCAGTGGGTGCGATAATAATTCTGTCATCGCCCGCCATCAGTTCTGGTATCGCTATTTGCTGTACCGGGGTTGGTTTCCAACCCCGAACTTTCAGTGCTTCTACCAATTTTGGATGGAGGGTGGAAAATACATTTGACATACCCTCCCCACCCCTATGGAATAGTCTCAGGGCCTACCCTTTTTGAACAAACCGTTAGTAAAGAAGGCAATAAAATGAAACAAAAATCACTCTTCTTCGAATGCAATATACTCTTTCTTAGGTTCAAGTTTCTTTGATTCTTTATTTGCTTGAGCCAATTCAGGAGAGCGTTGCATCAGTTTGTTGATGAGTGGTTCGATAATCATTGGTGCTATCAAAATTGATGCGATTAAGGTGAATAACCAATAAAAAGATGATGTCGGTACATATGCAGTTCCAGGTGAACCTTCTCCACTAACCATCAGTTTTACAGTACCGAGCCAAGGAAGTTCTCCACCAGCAACCCCGATAACCCAATCACTTGCTACAGGCCCAACTAGGCCACTTTGGCTATGAACTCCAGATGAACCATTTACGGCAGAACTACCTTGGTCTACTGAACATTTGTTATTATCTCCTAATGTTAACATTCCTGCGTGTTTTGGTTGCCATTGCCAAACCACTAGGTGAGATTCTACATTGGCATGACTTGGTCTTTTACAATCATATAATCCTGCTTGAATCCCATCAAATTTGACAGTAATGGATTCAACAGCCAATTGGTCAGTCCCCGGAACATCCCAATTTACAACACAAGTTCCGGCAATCCCTTCAAGCACATCGGTTGAATATTGGTCATATGTCCCTCCATCAGGGCAATAATCTTGATTTGAAGAGTTGCTGTCAGTATTACGCGAAGGCGAATAAGTGTCGTGGGGGAGGACTCTGAGAATTGACCTGTGGATAATAGGAGTGCCAGGGTCTCCATTTTTCTCATAAATTATGACATCACCCGCCATGCCATGTGAAGCATAACCATGGTGCACTGAGCCTACTTGACTGGCTTCAGCGAATGTCACAATCGTATCATATGGTTGGTTGTGAACTATGATTAAATCTCCAGCATCGATACTTCCAATTTCACCTTCAATATCGTGGATCATAGATGATGATTCAACCACTACCAATGGTGGCATTGAACCGGTATGTGCCCACAGTCCAAGAATAAGAATGGCAATCATTGCACCAGCAAGAATCAACTCCCTAATCAAGGATTTGAGCGGGTCTTGGTCTGCCACGGGTGTTTCCTCCACCATTAGCGGCGAAGTCCTTTGCTTTGAAGGAATTCTCCCCATGCGACATCATGGCCAGCTCCTAGTACTGAAGCGGAAAAGTTTCCATCATTCTTTCGGCGGCGTAATTCTGACATAGAATCAATTTGTTTTATTTCCTCAAGAGTGTTGACATGGCCACGCAATACAAGCATTTCAGGGGCTGATACAATCATGAACATGAATGACAAAATTCCCAATATAATTGCTAAACCGGTGTGTTGTCCCCAATCAGGATGATCTTGTAAGGTTAAGATCTGGTAGAGGGAGAGTAACATGATGATTATGGATGAAAAACAGACCGTGGTTGTAATCGATAAATGTTTACCATGCTGTCCTACCCACCATTTTGTAAATAATCGTATTATCATTAAGTCTCGCCTGTTTGGCACAGAACAGTTTTGTTATTGAAGGTTACACAACCCGCATCTGCAATTTGACTCAGAGGGGGATGCTTGAAATGCTTTGGACGCTGAGGGCCATAGGCCCTTGACAGGAGCGACGGTGATTTTGATGCGACTTGCAATATTTTTGACTCTAATTTTCATAACCTCTACACTTGCTCCGTTTGCAACTTCAGCAACAACTGAAACGCAGTTTAATGATGGTTCAACATCATATGAAACCACATTTACTGGTAGTGGAACGGGAACTGCAGGTGTGATTTCTATCCCTTATGGTGCCGAAGTTACCGCTGCTGAATTTAGATTAACTGGAGAGGCATCAAATACAGTATACACAAATTATACAACCGATGCTCATTATGGTGGTGCAGGTGATGCGAATTGGCAAAGTGCCCCTCCATCTCCATTCACCTACGGAAGCCGTTCCAACATTGATGTAAACTCTCAAACAATGTCTTTGAAAGGCGTACCCTCAACCAATCATGCTGATTTCACAAGCACAGCCACTGTCCAATCTCTCGGTGGCGCATATCAAAATACAACTGGTGGATTCATTGCACTTTCTGACCAAGGCTACAATAGTCCTGGTCTAAAACACCCAGATTTAGCCGTTTCAAGTAGTGCTTCGTGGACATATATGGGAGTGGTAGTTCCTATTTCAGAATATGAACTTCACGTTATGAAATATTCCAATACAGGTTTGTCTTACACCCCTACGATTCTACGAATTAACAAGAGTACTGGTGCCTATTTAGGTACTGCTACATTTCAAAGTAGCGCCACCAACGGATGTACATCTTCTTCAAATTATTACATGCATGATGCAACAGTCTACAATGGTGATGTATATACAGCATCATATTCTTATAATGATGTTGTAAAGTGGACAGTCACTAGTACAAGTTGGAAATGTTCTCAAGTATGGAGCTATAGCCAATATATAACTGGAGTTGATTTTGATGATGATACAGGAAAGATGTATATTTCAACTTATGATTCTCAAAGCCAGTCCCATTATCTCAAAGAGGTTAACCCAGCATCGCCAACTTCGATAAATGGTTCGTGGGTGATGGGTACTTATCCTTCGATGTATTATTACTATGGTGCAGGATTGGTCGTCAACTATCCAATGGTCACATACAATCTTTATAGCAATCAAGGATACAAGAGCACACATCATCAATATTCATTCAATGGTTTATGGTTGGACTCGATGGGTCAAGTTGAGATAGATGGTGGCGGCCACTATGGATTAGTTGATGATGGTACAGGTAAAGTCGCCTTTACATGTCACTATTATGCCTCATATTGTCCCTCATCCCAGGCAAGAAAGATTAATTTCATGGGTGATGGCGATCTATTTGATTCACGTTCATCTACAACGACTTCTGCGACTGTAGTTGGAACAACATTCTCGGTTGGAAAGTCTCTCACCTCATTGAAATTAACCTCAGTATTGGCATATGAGCCAACAGGAACTTCAATCAATATCGATATTTCAAACGATGGAGGTATTACTTGGATGCCTGCTAATGCTGGCCAAATGGTGACATTTGCAACAGCAGGGTCAATGCTCAAGTGGAGAGCGCATTTGAATGGAACTACATCCAAAACACCAATCTTGGGAGATTTGGCGATTCAATATACTGCAAGTTACCAAAGCAGCGGTTATTTGTATAATTATCAATATGTCGGTAGCGGCACCAATAATATCGTCGCTGCAACATTAAATTGGAATGAAACTAGACCAACTGGAACTAGCATTAGCGTAAATTACGGCTTTGACTCTTCAAGTACCTGTTCTGGTTCAATAATTGATACATTCACTTCACCAGGCCAAACAAAAACAATTACCACCACTGGTTATTACATGTGCGTTAGAATAATGTTATCAACTTCGAATACAGGCAATTCACCATCGATTACAAATCTAAGTATTCAACGACATAGCGATGCACCTATGGAGCCTGAAATCCTTCTTGATAATTCTTCAGCATGGAAGCGCCCAGGAAATGATGGAGCATTGATAGGACCGCTTACTATTTTTGAAAATAGCGCGAGTGATAAAATAATTAAGAAATTCAATGATTTGATTCCAGATACCGGAGCAGGAATAAAACATATTCAAGTTGATTTAGCTTCTTCTTCAAGTGGAAAACTAATTCTTGATTCATTTTCTATCACCTATACAATGCAAACAGTTAATCTTGATATTACGATACCGGTAGGCGAAATATTGCATGAGAGAGTTGAGCCATATGAAGTCGTAACAAGGCACGTAATCGGTGAAGATGCGACATCGATGACCAGCGCAACTCTAACTCTTTTGACCAATGCTATGGCTAAGAATCCTACTATGACTTGGCAGAATGGCGATGTATTCCCTGCTCCAAATGACCCAGAGGGTTATATTGAACTTGATGCAAGTTCTTGGAGTGTTGAAAACAATGGGATTTTGGAGATTCATTGGATATTCCATGTCACCAGCGAGTTCCCAGATCAAGCGGAAGTAAAATTCAAGACAGGATGCCTAGATGATTCTGGTTCCGCAGGTTTTACACCTCTTGATTTGATATCATCTACAGGCTTAAGAGTCAATAGGACATTCGGATTAGGATGGTTGAAGGTTAGAGATAATGATGGAGGATTCACTTCTGATGATGTTCCAGATAACTCATGGGTTGCTGCTGGAGAGCAAATCCACTTCCAAGGCGCAATGTGGTTCATCGATACTGATGATGCCCCTAAGGATAGTGCATTTGACGTTAGGATTTCACGCAATGGCTGGGTTGAGAGTACTGCAAGAGATACTACCAATCCAAATGGTTCATTCTTTATCACAATAGATTTGCCGAATATTGATGTTCCAACTGGAATGACATATGAAGTTCAAACATATAACGAGAAAGACCCAACTCATACACTGCAACCGAATGCGGAGTGGAGAAGAACATTCAAGGTCGATGCTACTGCACCTGAGAGAATAGATGTTTCACCTAAGGATGATGGATATGAAGCCGCTAGTAAGGACCAAGAGATCAAGGTCTTAGTCAATGATGATGTTGGACACCCAATGTCATTGAAATTGATGTATTGGGTTGAAGCAGACCATGACATGAATCGTAATGGGGAAGCGGATCCTAATGAGTACGCTTCCAAGATTGTTTACAATAATACCGTTTCTAAGAACAAGTGGTTCATAACTACAATCGACCATTCCCGTAATGCTAATATGGGCCGTGTTTCTTACTTCTGGGATGGTGGCGATGAAGCAGGAAACCCACTTCATTACACATATATCGATGAAGATGATGAGATATTGACCTTTGAATCAGAAACAGGTTTCGACCATGATGATGCTACATTTAGAACAAGAAAAGACTCAAGCGCAGTTTTCACTGGATTAGATTGGATGGGCCATGAAGATAATGGAGCAGTCTTTTCAGGCATGAAGCAAACAATTACCCTAGGTTTTATCGATGCAAATACGGTTATTGACTTTGAACACATTTCATTGGTCTTTGATTTTGAAGGTCCTAACCCTCTACGAGATATTCAAAGAATCTCATATTCCGGAGTTAACAATACATTCTGGTCTGAAAGCCAATATTTGACTATTCTACAGAGCAGTAGCATGTACGAAACAACCAATGATTCAGGATTGCCATGGATTATGCTAACCTTTGACTTCGTTGTCGGCTGGGATTGGCCAGATGAAGAAATGGGTGATGTTGCACTCTTATACAAGGAAAGGGGCTCTGCTGATGATTCACGAATACTTCTGTTAGAGCATACCTTTAGAGTTGAAAATGATTTGATGCTCGCTCCAACAAACTTCAATGTAGATGATATCAGTGAGCCTAGAACAGGCCATATTGCTGATGGTTCAAGAGTTCGCAAGGATGACAGATTAGCCTTTACAGGAATTGTTGTTTACGAAGGTAGCGATGTTGCTGCACCACGAGACGTTGGTATTCTTGTCGAAGTATTTGATGGTGAGAAAATCTGGTCCGACGGTTCTTTGACATCTGCTGGAGAATACTCGGTTGAAGTTCCGCTTTCAGCTGCACTAACATTACAATCATCACCAACAAGAACTTGTTTGATTTCAATAACAAATATTCCAGGCCGTGGAGAAGACATGACCGGAACATTGGTTTCAACAACTTTGAGAGTTGTAGTGGATGACGCTTCACCGCGCGTAACACGCCGTATATCTCCATTGAATGTGATTGACATTTCAGCTAATAATGATTTGACCAACATTGCAATTGAATTCCAAGGAACTGAAGATGCAGATCTAACAGGCTCAGAGCAATTGGTGCACTGGGTGATGCGGGATTCAACAAGAACAATGACAATCGGTGCAGGCTCAGCAGTACTGGGAATGCAACAAGATGGACAAAACGTCATTTGGACTGGAATGGTTGATTTAACGGACGATGGGAGAATAAGTCCTAAGGCTGGAGATTTCGTTGGATTCTATATCACTGGGTGGGATGCTGCAGGAAATCAATTCCCAGTAGTTTCCAATTCAGAAGCAAGTCCAATTCCAGAATTGGCAAGTGATGATACCGACTTTGAAAGGCAGTGGATTAGATTAGGAGCAGTTGGCCCTGAATTACGTGTTAAATCAATTACACTTTCAGATGACCACGTTGCTCCATCTTCAAAGATTGAGATTACAACTGAAGTCATTAACAAAGGTGGAGAAACACCTGCTGCATTCAAGGTTGCATTCTTTGCTGGAGATTCAGAAACTCCATTCAAGGTAATGACAATCGTAGGAATTGGTGGCGGTGAAACACGAGAAGTAACCACTACATGGTTAGCAGAAGATGTTTTGTATATTCGTGTGGAAGTTGACTATGGTGATTTAATCGCAGAAGTAAATGATGATGATAATTCGGCAACTCATAGCGTAGATATTGCTTATAGCAAGTATTTGGGTGGACTGGATAGTATTAGGGAAAACCCATTACAGTGGATATTTGCACTTGTTTCAATACTTGTTGTAATCTCCGTTATTTCTATCGCTTCAAGAACCTCTATTGATTATGGTGGAGGAGCCTTTGATGAAGAAGAATCAGACTGGGAAGACGACGATGAGGAAGACGACGAAGACGAAGAAGACACAGAGTGATCATCACATTTGATTCAATGCTTGAGGCATCGTCAATTCACCAGTTCCAACCTTTGTGGCTAATTCTTTGGAAATTGTCTTGGCACCCGAACTATCGGTTCGGCTTTGATTTTGGATATACCTTATTTGCCCAGCAGTAGGTTTCAGCACACGTTGTTGCCAAACACGTTTACCGCGTAATAATGCGATTCTAACGGCAGAGGTAGAGTGGTTATGCCGTAATAGGCCATGAGAGGTTTTTGCCTCATTCACCTCTTCAATATTCCATTGATTTTCTAAACATTTATTGATGATTCTATCTCTTGATAATGGTGCCCCATCACCAATTCTCAAAGTCATATTTTTGAATTCAGCAGCAGTTGTAATAGAATTAATATGCTCAACAACAAAATCAATCCCCTCAAGTTGTGCAACTCCCATTAAAACTCCATCAGCTAACCAAGCTAAACCTGGGCGTGGACCAGGATCTATTCCAATAGAGATATTCTCAATTTCTGACAGGCCATTTCTCAAAATTATTGCTTGAGTGACTGCAGATTCACAACAATCGATATTACAAGCAATTCCTCGACCTTCGCCAATCGCATTCGCAACTTCTTCTTCACTGCCAAACCAAATCGTATCTTTACTCGGCAAACTTTGCCCGATTTCAAGTTGAGTAAATGGTAGTCCTTTTTTGCGTAGTGCTTCCATCAAGTGAAAGGCCAATTTGAAATCGGCGCACCTGATAATTACCTTAGACACAAACAATGCTTTCGAAGGTAGGTCACAAAGTTATTGATTGGCGGTGTGACTAAGATTTCATTCAAATGGCTGCAGTAATACCCTTTGCAATAGAAGTTATCAATAACGCTTGACATTGTTGACAAAATATGTCGAGTCAGTATGAACGGGAATTACGGCAAGTTATCGCGGGGGTTCCTGCAGGTGTTGAGGCTGTAATTAAGTCCTGTACGGAACAACAAAAAGAGAAAATGAGATTGGTGATAAAGCGTCCATTTTTGGTTGTTAGAGCAGCAGGTTCCGGAATGGAAGGCACAGGCGATTTACTAGCACTCAGGGGAGATATTTGTTTTCCAATTGAAGTTAAAACCACAAAGTTAAGCAAATTGTATCTATCGGGCAGAACAATGGATCAATATTTAGCGATGGTAAATGAAGGCCAAAGGTGTAATCTAATGCCATTATATGCTCATAGAAGAAAAGGTATTAGAGGAGATTCATGGATGATCTTTAGAGTTGAGACAAATAATCTGAAAGGCCGTTTAAGACAATTAGCAAAATCAATACCACCATTTCCGCGTAATAGAAATGGCACGCCTTATCTAAATTGGCAAGATGGAATGCCATTGCACAAGTTCATTGCACTAGTTTGTTCAAATGCTGCAGAGCAAAACCAAACATTACATAATTTGGAAGTTAGAGCAATAAGAACAGATATTGCAGCCCAATTAGATATTAGTAAAATCGTAGCAGAGCAAGTATCAGCGGAAGATGAAATAAAAAATCAAACTGAAATATTTGCTGAATTAGCAAGACGTCGTAGCCGTTGATTAGAAGTAGGGTACTACCATAATGAATATTAAAATTATAAAGAAAAACATCGACGATAAAGAAGAGGCTTTACTAGCAAAGTGATCCACTTTTAGAGCATGTATATTCCACAACTTCAACTTCTTACCGACCCTTTTCACTGCAGAAATACTGCCGTGAATAAAATCTCTAAACATGTGCCCACCATCAAATGGAACCATTGGTATTAGATTAGTAAATCCTAATAAAATGTTGACCCACATTAGCCAGAAAAACAAATTAACCAATAATAAGATTCCATCAAGTCCGATTAAAGATGCAATCATTCCATCACCAGCTTGAAGCAATGATTGTTCAAATGGATGTATCGCCACTCCATTCATCTGGAAAGGAGTCAACATGATTGTAAGTGAATGAATAGGAACTGAGATGGCAGTTTCCAAAGTATTTCCTTGCCATCGTGGCGAGAATGGACCTGCTAACCTATCAATTCCAGCAGTACCTTCAGACATGCCCATTACTCCTAAAAATGGGTCGCCTACTTCAACTCCAATATTTACAAGACTTTCATTACTCCATCCTAATTCTGAATAATATTGATGCTTATCAGTTAGATTTACAGTAATAGTCTCTCTAAGCCCACTCTCTCTGCGCACCACGATATCTATTCGTTCACCCGATGAATAATCGCCGAGAGTTTCGCGAAAGCCCTCAACACCGATTATTTCTTGCCCATCGATTGAAACTAATGTGTCCCAAGGTTGCATACCACCTAAATCTGCACCAGAATCTTTGACGATTTCTCTTACGTGAATATGGTCATTTATGGCTACTACTTGGGATGCCAACATTCCCATCATTATCATCAAAATAAATGCAGCAAATAGATTGGTTGCAGGTCCAGCAGCAAACATTCTCAATCTTTCACGCCTTGGAGCGCGCATTAATTCTTGGTACTGAGGTTCAGCGAATGCGCCTAATGGAAGTGGTCCTAGCATTAACAGGCCAAAAGAACGGACTCTCATCCCATGAGCTCTTGCTATTAATCCATGCCCGAATTCATGAATTACCAAAGAAACAACGAATGCGATTATACCCCATCCTAACGGAATAATGGGGTTTAGACCTGGAATTGCAACCATTTCACTAACACTTGGAGGATCTATTGTAGGAGGTGATAGTAATGCACTGATAAATGATAATATTACAACTAAAGTAACTGCAAATAGGGCAAGGCTGCATAACCAAAGTGAAACTTCTCCATATGCTCTCCAAAACCTTCGTGGTTTGGAGATTTTTTCTAATATCTTCAATCCTTGTTTTCCTCTAATCATTAAAATGACTTTGAAAACTCTCGAAGAATTCCATCGGTCTAAAATACCACTTTTTTCCCATGACCGTAGAATGATTGCCCAGACGATAATAGTAATCCATACCAAGGTCCAATCGGCATCTATCACCATGAAATCGCCGACACCCATAGACTTGCCAAACCCTCTTCCTCCTTCAATGCTCACACTAAACCTATTGAATAACTCTCTAATTACCAATCACAAAATGTGGGAAAGTTCATGTGCACTCGCCTTGAGCACTAAACTATGGTATCTTACAAGGCCGCAATCGAAGCGTGGTGTGAGGAGAATTGGGGGCAAATACCCGAAGAGATTTCCGAATGGGTCGCCGATGATGAGATTTCTCAAGTATTCCTTAGATTGGTGCAAGGAGTAGTAATAGTGGATTTTGTAGTTGATGATGACGGTGATTTGATTTGCCAAGAGCATTTACATATACCGCTAGATCGTTGGAATCCTGGTTCGATTCAAGTTCACAGAACTCAAAAGGGTTTGGTTAGATTTAGGCATCGCCAATCTGAAATGTTACTTTCAGCAAGGCTTAGAGCACCGGAATGGGGTAAAGCACTCCTTGAGGAATGGCTAATGTCTCAGCGGGGAGAATCAATTCGGCCTAAAGAGAGATCAGCAAGAATTGCTGCAATAAAAAGAAGCAAACTAAGTATAGAGAGAAATCTTAAATCTGCTTCATTGGAATCAAGTCTAACCGATTTAGAATTAGCTAAGATTGCAATCGCATCAGCCGAAAGACAACTGGAAGGAAGAAATAAGGTTTGAAATTCAACTTAATTTTACTTTGTAACGGTCTTTTCCATTCGCATATAATGTAATTGTACCATTTGAAGAAACACATATTGCAATACATTCTGCTAGTTGTGAAATCGCCCTAGCAGCGAGGTGACGTCCTCCTTCACCAGGTTTTGGTACAACTCCTGCCGGAACTTGGATATATCTTCCAGCATCACTTGCAATTCCTTCTCTATTGAATAGAATAGCGCCATCTAACCAAGCGAATTCAGCCATTGACTCATGGTTTGCATGATCTCCAATATCTCTCTTTTCAGTAGGATGTCCTTTGAATGGGTTTAGAACTAAAGCGGTAGAATACTTTCTCAATGCTGGTAAAGGGCCAATTGCAAACAAGGCTCCAACCGAGTGACCTTCCCTGCCGCGAACTCCAATATGTCTTGCCAACTCCATTAACTTGGTTAAAATTGCTAATTCAATATTGAATTCGTTAGAGATATTAGCCAATCTGTTAGTACTGAGAACATTTGTGTCTATTACGATAACTCCCTCAACAGGTTCTGCTAGTACTACTAACAATCTTTCACCTCTCGAAATCCTACCTTCTCCCATGCCTTGTAAAATAAAGTCGTGAACATGGTTCAATACCCCCAGTCCTTGAGCCGAAAGGTGTTCTTCCATCTTCGTCGTTTCAATTCCTGCATCAGTTAGTGAATTTTGAATTTTCGATTGACTGGTTAATACGGTCAAGGGTAATTCTTTTGGTAAGACTTCAACGACGCTTTTGGCTTTACGCGCACTAGCGGTCACCATCAAGACAGCATCAAAACTTCGCTTATCCCCTTCGAGGGTACTCTTGACCAAAGCGGGAAGGTCGACCATTAACAACCCTCATTCACTGGTTGTATCTATTCCTGGCATTTGGTCTTCACCTTCACGATATACAGTTCGTAAATTGCTGATAAAATTCTTTTCCTTAACAACGAGAATAAATTCATTAAAACCAGGGTCTTCTTCACCATCTAATGCATTTAAAATCATTTCAAGTGTTTTGCGTGCACCTTCACGGTGAGGGTATGAGAAGATTCCCATTGAAATAGGAGGCGACACAATTGTCTTGATAGATTTCATTTCTTTTAGAGTGATGAATAAGTTGGCATAAGTCTCAGGGAGAAGTTCTCTTCGCGCATCATCTTGATTCGGCCTTCTGCAATCTGGGCCAACGACGTGAATAATATATTTGAAATTGTCAGATAAACCGTATGGCTCTGATACAACATTTTGTGTGACAACACAAGGGGGCTCATTGGTTTTCCTTTTCTCCAAACAAATTTGGCGGGTGAAATCGGTTAAATCTTGTCCAGCCTTTGCATGAATCAAAGCATCCATTCCTTCACGGCCGGATAGACGATTATTTGCCGGAGTAATAAGTGCATCAGCAGTATAGTTCCACACCTCTCCACCAACAACTTTCAGAACTCCCCATTTACAGGTTCTAGACATATATAGTTCTGCCATCGGTTCAAGCATGAGGGGCCTCCCTACATATTAAGTTCGCAATATAATGAATTAATCGGCCCAATATCGCCGTTTTTAACTAAGTAAATATTACGCCGAGAGGCCTTTTTTACATTTTTCCCCCGATAGGGCTAAACCTATGAGATAAACGCAACAATCGTGAGTCTAACGCGCAGTGCTATATTCTTCGCAATCATCATGATTGTGAATTCTGTACTGGTGCCAGTGTTGGATAATATTGTTAGCGAAAAGGTAGAAATTGTAACTGAAGAAAATCCTTGGACCCTAAAGCAAGCCTTTAATGGGTTTCATGCTAGTACAGGCAGTGATATTTGGAATCAAACACCATGGCAAAATATCGCTATGCCCTCGGGATTTGATCTACTTACTGTGATAGATTACTCAGATGTTGGTGTTTTGATAAATAATAACTCAGAGGCCAGTAAAACAATCGGTTGGGCCTTTGTAAATGCAAGAAATATTTCTACGGATAGAATATTTATTTTCAATGATAGCGATACTCCAACGGCTGAAACGATTAACCGTGAACAATTTGACACTTATTTCATGTTACCATTTTTTGAAATGTTGAACAACAGGTCTCTAGGAAATACGCTCAATTATTTGGTAACAACAAAAGGAATCCCTCTTCGTATTAACGGAGGGAATGATAAAGCCAGTTTTGACCAAGAATTTAGTTTGCTTGGTGGCCAGTATAATGGCAGCATCGGAGGTGATTTTTGGGTCAATCACCAATATGGGCCATTGGCAGGAAAAGAGATGGAAGTTTTTACTAGGCAAGAGTATGGATTCTATTTGGTTACTAGGTTAACTGGATATACTGTTGAAACTGCCCTTGGTTTGATAGAAAAAGCAAATAATTCACTCGGACAAAGAGGGACGTTTGTTTTGGATTTGGCTACTAACCGAAACGATTCCGGATACAAATATTGGAATGATGACTTGTATACTGCAAATACAACCCTGAATGGAACTTTAGGACTCCCCGTAATATTCGATGAAGAGACAGAATTCATCACCAACATTAGCAATGTGATGGGTTATGCTTCATGGGGCAGTAATGACGGCAACTGGAATCTGAATTACTTACCCAATGGGGGATTTGACACCGCAGATGACTCATGGTCCAGTGGTTCCAGATACTGGAATGCATCATCACCAACCGTTTCAACCGGTGATGAATTTAATTGGGGCTATCAAAATAGTACAAAGCAAGGTGGAAATGGGGCGTTAGAGGCACAAATTTCAACTGAATGTTCACAGGAATCTGGGGATTTATTGCCTGGAATATATGCCGAATATTTTGACAATGAAGGTATCAGTTTCAATTCAGCTACGATGCCAGATTTAATCGATAGAGTTCCTGACCACATTCGTACTGAAACTAGCCTAGCATACTCTTCATCGGGTAATCCATATGTTGGTCTAGATGAACGTTTTAATACTAATTGGGGCGCAAGATTCAGTGGATTAATCGAAATTCCCGAAGCAGGAAATTGGACGATGTACCTCAATTCTGATGATGGTTCAGAATTGTGGATTGATGGAGTTAGCGCTATCCAAAATTATGCAATGCATGGGATGAGAGAATATTCAGTAGTAATGAATCTGTCTGCAGGACCTCATGATTTCAGAGTCGAGTTCTTCCAAGGTGGCGGACCTCATGGATTGATATTGTCTTGGGAAGGCCCAAATGTGAGTAAAGCCACAATTCCACCCTCAGCTTTCTATGTGGCCGGAGATTATACACCCCAGTCGGAAAATCTAATCCATCATTGGAATTTTGAAGAAGGATCAGGTAATCAAACCAATGATAGTGCATCTAATGGAACCGACTTCTCATTATATGGTATGGATTCAAGCAATTGGAGAAATTGCATTGATGGCAATTGTTTGTGGTATGATGGTACTGATGATTATGCTAAAGTAAATGTAGATGACTGGCTTGGTAATTTCACTGTTAGTCAATGGGTGTGGGCTAATTTTTCGAATCAAACAACCTATGCAGCGACCTTCGCAATAGATGATAATGCAGGTTCTAACCAATCCTTCCAACATATGATTTCGAGTAATCAATGGAATTTACATAACAATCAATCAAATGTGTTTGGAGATGTAACTCCGCAACATTGGACACATTTAGTAACTGTATATGATGCTGGAGATACGAGACAATACATGGATGGTGTTTTGGTAAATAGCAATGTATTCCCAAATGGTTCAATCAATAATTTTGATTTATACAAATTAGGTGTAAATCGCGCAGGCAGTTCATATTTCGAAGGGATGATAGACAATCTTATGATTTGGAATACTTCCTTGAGCAATGGCTCAGTAACTACTCTGAACCGAGATATTGTCAACAACTGTTCTGCATATTCTGGAAATGGTCAAGGAGTTGCTTATCTCGAAACGACTTATGAGATTCCTTCCAATTTTACTAATCATGCATGGTCGGTATACGGATATGGAAAAAGAACTGGCGATGTTTTTGGACAATACAATATCGAAGTATCTTCTTTAGATACAAATGGCACAGTGATCAATATTAACACGTCTTCAAACAAAGTTTTCACTACAAATTGGAATTCTGCTTCAATGAGGTTTAGACCGCATCAAGATGCAACATCATTACGAATCAAAATTTCATTGGATATTGTTCCTACATCAACAGATGGTTCCTTATTCATTGATTCAACTGTATTGCGAGTGATTAGGCCACACATGACTTGGGTCAATGGTTCAATTGTGGAAACTGCAGTTAGTACGGGTGGACGCTCTTTCAATTGGGGAACTACATACGGGCAATCACTTGTCGCAGATATTCTTGAAGATGGCGCAAGTGGAATCAAAGGTTATGTCTACGAACCTTATCTCACCGCAGTAGGTTATCCATCAGTCCTATTGCCATCTTATGCGATGGGTTATAATCTCGCAGAATCACAAGCAGCAGCTAATCGTCTAACCAGTTGGATGGGAGTTGTTGTTGGAGATCCTAAAATGGCTGCATATGCTGACATCTTCCATGATGTATCAATCTTAGATGCTAGAAAAATGAACAATGCTAGTCTCAATGAGATGGCCATCATTCAAATTGCAGTTGAAAATCGAGGGATGTCAGAAGCCAATGGAACATTGGTAATTCAAGATGTCCAAGGCAATAAGATTCTTTCAACCTATAACCTCAGTATGCCGAAAGGAGATGAAGTCGGTTCGCGTATTTTGCTTAATTTGACTTATTATCCTGAAAACACAGGTTGGACTGATATTAGGATTATTTATCAAAACATTAGTTCTAACTATCCAGAGAGGAATACGCTGAATAATATGAAACAATTGCGAGTTTGGGTAAATGCTGCACCGGTAATAGATGCTATCAGTTGTGATTCTACAGTATATTCACGGGGAGACAATTTCATTTGTACTGTGACGGCAAGTGATGATGTCAATGTCACATCAGTTGAAATCCGTTGGTTGGTAATTGGGGAAGGCATAACACATGAAACAGGATATTGGGTTTCGCAAAACCCTGGGAGAGTAGATCAAAATAGATGGCAAACCTCTATTATTCTTTCAACGGGCTCTAATTTAGGATACTTAGCATTGCAAGCATTTGCAGAAGATGAAAGTGGGCAGATAACAACATTGATCGAGTACAATATAAGTCAAGTTGTCAATGCTAGTGCCATGTGGTTTGGACCACATGTAGGTGGGGTAGATGATTCTCAATGGGTCGGAGCAACTCCGCTACCGAATCACCCAGCACAAGGAATTTTTCGCGGAGAAAACATCACTTTACGCAGTTGTGTATTAGATGCAGATTTATTTGTTGAATCCGAAACCCCTACTATACAAGTCTCAAGTGGCACTGTGAGTAATCTAACATCTGTCTCTCAAAGTGATGCCAATCATCATTGTTATGTCGGTAATTATTCTTTGCAAATTAGCCAACCATTAACCGATTTGACTTTTTATCTATATTCGTTTGATGGCCAACTATTGAATAGTCGTCAAATCGAAGTTTTTGATAGAGAACCAGAAATTGACATCTCAGTGGTTGATTCAGAAGGAGAGACCTTGAGTAGAGTTCTGGGTGGTGGTGGTGAATTTGTTAAGATAGTCATCACAGATGCAGACGACCCATTATCTCCAATCATCGGTGACCTTGACATTACATGGCCCGGTGCTGAAACACTAACCTATCCGATTGACATTCTACAAGGTGACAATACAATGCTGGTAGAATTACCAGTTGTAGAAGTGCCATTAGAATCTGGTGATTTGATTGTATATTCCAGTATCACTGGAAAACATGGCGCAAGTCAGAGTAAACAATTTCAAATTCCTTTAATTCTAACCTTGCCGGATATCGTAGAATATTCCATCTGTGATAGTTCAGGCCCGATTGAGGAATTAATGTTTGGCCAAACAGCGACTTTGACTCTTGTCGTAGAGAGCAAGCGGCCAATACAATCCATTACAGCATCGCTCTATCAGGAAAATTGGGTCGTTTCTGCACCTCTAATCGATCAACCAGTTTGGACCCAACCAAATGAAGATTGTCTAAATTCTAGTACTGAAGGCGAAGTAATATATTTCAGAGTCAAATTAGATTCATCATTTACAGACGATGGTGGTACATTGACATTCACCGTTAAAAACATTGATGGTTTATCCAATTCCGACCAACTTTCTCTTGAATTTATTCATGCTCCACCGGTCGTTATGATAGTTGCTGATACTGAGGTTGCTGCTGGGGAGGACCTACATGTCAATGGCTCCGTTAACGATGCCGACGGATTGTCCGATGTAACCTGCTTCTATTATGTGGTAAAAGATAACCAAAGTTTGGCTATTATTCAATCATTATTTTTGGGCTATCCATTAGATAACTATGGTGATGAATTGGTATATCCGGTGCCT